>CAYSGX010000005.1:0-4859 GCA_964430605.1 uncultured Chitinophagaceae bacterium | reverse complement strand
ATTTTGGCAAGGTCGAAACCTATTCCTGATGATGCGCCAACTATAATTACCTTTTTCATGTGCCTGTTTTGAAATTGAAAATATAGACTTCTATTTATTTTAAACCCTATTTCAATACACCCTTCCCTGCATCAAAAACTTGGTTACATACTCTTTCACACCATCTTCCAAAGTAGTAAACGTTTCTTCATAACCTGCTTCTGTTAACTTCTGCATATTGGCTTCGGTAAAGTATTGGTATTTGTTTCTAATATCTTCGGGTGTATCAATAAAATATATTTCAGGCTGAAGATTTAGAGCCGTGAAAACCGCTTTAGCCAAATCTACAAAAGTACGGGCGTTGCCGGTACCTGAATTATATAAGCCTGAATCGGGTTGTCGCTGCATTAAAAAATCGGCAACTTTTGCTACATCACGCACATAAATAAAATCGCGCAGTTGTCCGCCATCTTTATATTGCGCATTGTGTGAACGGAACAAATTCATGCTGCCTTTGGCTTTTATTTGATTGTAAGCATGAAATATTACCGATGCCATTCTGCCTTTATGGTATTCGTTAGGACCATACACATTGAAAAACTTTAAGCCTGCCCAAAAAGGCGGTTGCTGTTTTTGTTGCAATGCCCATTTATCAAATTCGTTTTTCGATATACCGTAAGGATTCAGAGGTTTTAATTTTTCTACTGTTTCATGGTTATCGTCAAAACCATATTCGCCCAAGCCGTAAGTAGCAGCCGATGAGGCATATACCAGCGGCACTTGATATTGCGCGCAATAATTCCAAATAGATTTTGAATAGTTAACGTTCAACTCATCAAAAATGGCAGTGTTAAATTCAGTCGTATCAGTACGTGCGCCAAGATGAAAAATCTGTTTTACTTCGTAAGGATTTTCATTCAGCCATTGAATAAAATCGTTGCGATGAATCTTGGTAATAAACTTTTTGCTTTCGTAATTCTTTGCTTTCTCTGCTCCCGAAAAATCATCTACAATGATAATGTGTTCATAGCCCGATTCATTCAGAAAACCTAAAAAGTAACTGCCAATAAAACCTGCCGCGCCTGTGAGTGCTATCATACCTGTAAATTCAAAACTCAAAAAAACAAAATTCAAAAAATATACAACAACAAAGATGATTTGCTTTCATCAACAACACAAATATTAACGATGCACAATTTCTTTCTTTTAAGCTGAATACAACCTTGAGCGATTGACAGAGCATAATTAGAAATTATTCTTATCTGCCTTTCACCATGTTTGCAGAACAAGACGAATAAACAAAGGAAGTAATGGACAAGATAGCATTCAGGTTTTAGTTTGCCGAACATTACTTGCCCCAATACCCAATATCGCGATAAAAAAATTTTCTGTTCCACGACATTAAAAAAGACAATACCGAGATTGCCACAAACTTAATGTGCCCTGTCTTTTTAAATCGTCTTGAATCTTGCAGAATGGCATAAGGAGAAAAACCAAATTTACGAGGCGAGTATTTCAGGCTCAATAAATAATCTTCGCCATGAACAGCTTGCTCATCAAAGCCCCCCAGTTGCTTTATCATTTCAGTATGCGTTAAAAAGAAATTGCCAACGGCAAAAGGCATCACCACTCTTAGCAATCGATTGGCAATATTAAACAGAAAAAAAATCAACCCATACAGCGTGTAAGGCTCTTTGCCCCTCACAGGCGCACCCATTAAATTGAGTTGCCTGTCAATAAATTTTTCTACACATTGCTTTATTTGATTTTCATTTGTGAGCATACTATCGGCATCTAAAAACAACACTAATGGCGTAGCTACCAATTGTAGTCCTGCATTTCTGGCTGCGGAAACTTTTCCTCCATCTATCATTTCAATGCGCAACACTTCAGCATAATCTATTATTGCCTGCTGAATGTATTCTCTTGTGCCATCGGCAGAATGCGCATCGGCAATGATAATACGGGTGCCCTCAATACCACTTTGCTGTGCTACCAGTTGCAACATGTGTGGCAGGTAACCCACTTCGTTTTTACAGGGAATAACAATGGTAAGTTGTTCAGCAATTATCACACAAATGCTTTATGAATACGAAGGTAGCATTAGTATTGATGTATCAATAATAAAAAACGCTATTCAGCAATTTCATAGCTAAACTTGCTGTAAGCCGGATAATGATCTGATAATGGCAATGTGTCGTTGCCTTCAAAATAAAACCGCTCATCATCCATCTTAAATTCGGTTGCTTTCAGTTTTATCTTGTTGCTGCTTCTGTAAAATATTTTATCTACCTTTTCACAATTAGCATTGGTGTGGCTAACATCACATTCGGATAGTGAATTTGCACCTTGCTCGGGTATGCTGCCATTTCTTAGCAATTCAATCCATGTGTCTTTAAAGCCAAGATCTAATATCAGGCGAATATTGTCACCGGCACGGGTATAGCGACAATTCATATCGCCCATTACTACTACAGGCTTGTCTTTAGAATACTCGTTGATATAAGTGTGTAACTGTTCAATGTTTTTTCTTCGTGCTTCCAATGCGGGTTCGCTGGAACCTGCATTAGCATGTACATTATAAAAGTCAATTACAACATTATTCCCAAAATTTATTTGCGAGTAACTGAATCCTTTTGGTGTAAAGCAATCAGCATCTGTGCAATCATTCCACTTGGTGCGAACAACATTGCTGACAGCATATCTTGAAAAGGTATTCAAACCATCGCCATTAGGCACACAACCTAATGTTTCGGTACGGTGAGGATGTGTAATATGCAGCGTTAAGGAATCGTGATAACAAAAATCCTCCTGTACATGCACAATATCGTAGTCGTTGAGCAACATGCCTATTGGCCCGGAATACTTTGAAGGTGTGGAGCCGGAAATAATATCGGGCAGGCCGGCTACATTATAGGATAGCACGGTAAAATCGCCTGTGATGGCATTATCTTTTTTCTTACATGCCCCAACAGTAAATAATATAACAAGAATAATTGACAGCAATTGTAATGTGGTATATTTTTGCATAGTGATTTCTTTTGTTAAGCGAAAGTTAAGTAAATATTTCCTGTTATACCGTTTATATTTCAATACTAGTCTCGGTATAAACTATCGTAATCCCGATAAACCTATCGGGAATAATTAGTATTAATTCAGGATAAATAATAAATCGAAATGGTATAAAACAAAAAAAGGGACGGCAAGCCGTCCCCTTCTCAATATTAAAAGTTGCAAATACTTATTTGTAGATGTGAATCCACGCATCTTTAAATTCTGAATTCTCGCGTAATTTATAAAGGTCTTTAATACCTTGATCGAAATCTCCTTCCTTAGAAAGATATAAATAGTACCATGATTTTCTCTTGTTTAACACAATACCTACATCATGGCCTTTGCCTTTATACATTTGTTGCTCTTGTCTGGCACCTTTTTCGGTTTTAGTAGCAGCCACTACCATAAAGTAGCCTGTACCCGGGTCGCCATCAATAAATTCCAAATCTTCTTTTTTGCCTGAATAAACGCTTTCTTTGGGCAATTTAACATCAACAGGAGGATTTTGATTTTTCATATTTTCCTGAAACTCTCTCAACTTCTTTTCCAATTCGGCTTTCAGGTCTTCAATTTCTTTATCTCTTTCAGCTACAGTTTGTTGTAATTTTTCATTTGTAGATTTCAGGTTTTCGTTTGTAGTAGCAACATCATCAAGTTTGCTGTCTAACAAATCCTGACGTTGTTGTAACTGTCTCAGCGTTTCAATTAAGCCTTTGTCTTCGCTCTTGCCAAATTTAATACCCATGAATACTTCATGAGTGCCACCTGCTTGTTTGCTTAAATCATTCACTGCAAAATCGCTTGCATAACCTATGCTGATTCTATCATGTACCTGAAAACCAACACCTGCTGTAACGGCATAATTATAGCGATACATTAAGCCAATCCATACTAAGTTTTTATACATCAACTTAGCATTCACATCAACCTGAAACTGGCCACCTTCAGATAAACGGAAGAAAGCGCCCGGCTCTAACGATAACACATCTTTTTTCAGACTGATATTATATGAAGCATTAACCAAATAGTGACGAGACAATTGGTAATTTAAAGGTGTATCATTATTGTTTAAATAAGAAAGATTGGTTTTAAACAATTGCGGCATAGAGAAGCCAACATTCAAACCTTTGAAGCGATAGTTAATACCTGCCGAACCATCAAAACCAATACCTCTGTTGAAGTTGTTCAAAACAGGCTCATTCTCATTTTCAGGACGAACCTGAGAACGATTAATAGAAGTTTCGTTTATACCTGCAGCAATACCGATGCTGAAACGGTGGTGTTCTTTAAAGTTAAACGAATAGGCATAAGAAAGATACCCACCTGTTTTTCTAAAAAAACTGATATTGTCTTGATATACCATGCCACCAAAACCTGCTTTGTTATCCTTAATAGATCCGTCTAAAGTAATGGCCTTGGTTTCGGGCGCACCAACAACATCAGTCCACTGTTTTCTGTAGATGAGGTTAGCATGTAGATTGCCTCTATCTCCGGTTCTTGCAGGATTGTACAAAAACTGGTTCAAATAATACTGCGAGTACAGTGGAATTTGCTGAGCAAAAGTGTCAATACTCATTAACACACCAACAATTGCAATTAAGATTATACGCTTCATGCGTTAGGGTTTTTCAGTTTTAGAATAATTGCCAGCGAGAAGAAATCTTCCCGCTGGTATTTTAGTTGTTTATCTTAAAATATTTACGTCTCCTTTAAATACTCTGTCAGAGCCACCAACCTGAATCACATAGAAATAAGTGCCATCAGGTAATTCATTACCATTCTGTGAAGTACCTGTCCAATCATTTGCATAATCAGCAGATTCCCAC
>CAYSGX010000004.1:7049-27049 GCA_964430605.1 uncultured Chitinophagaceae bacterium | reverse complement strand
GTGATATGCAAGATAGAGGTATCTGCACCTTTCAGGTCAACAATTTTTTTGTTCTCTATAAGATATTGATACAGCGATTTCAGTTCGGGCAAAGTTTTAAAATTGTCGCAGGTATGCAGCACGTTATTTTCATCGTAAGAGGGATAAACCAACAGCGTAGTATTTTCGCTGAACAAAGAACCAAACGCTTCTAAAATTCCGCCTTTCAGATGCGTATAATGTTTCGGCTCAAAAATTCTTTCAAGCGTCATTACGCCCAACACAATACCCATTTTCCCTCTCTTGGTAAACTGTCCCAGATAGTCGGCAAGTTTATAAAACTGCGGAAAATTACTAATCATCACATAGTGCCCCAAAGAACACAAAATATCTACTCTGTCCAGAAAATCTTTTTCATCTAAACTTCCCGTTGATGTTAAATCGTTGAGCGTTAGCTCACAAAAGGGCAGAATATTAGCCGCATCAGTATCAATATCTTTTTGAAACTGTTTCATGCCTGTATTCAGCATATCCATATTTACTTTGGTTACGGGGCGGAACCTGCCTCTTAGTACCAAAGCATCTTTCTTGTATAACGCGTCAAATGCCTGCAATACTGTACCATCGGGACTAAACATAGTGGCTTGTGCCAATCCGTTTTTCACCAGTTTCAAACTCATTAACCGATTATCTACATGCTGAAAATCAGGCCCTGTTAAACGAAACATATCAATCTCAACTCTTCCTTCAGTAATATTATCTACTAAAGAATTGAGTATGGCTTCAGGATTATTGTGCATATACATGCAACCATAAATCATATTCACACCTACCAGTCCTACAGCTTGCTGCTGCTCAATATTATCATAATCTTTCAGCAAAACGTGCATTACACATTCATTGGGCGGAGTGTTTGGAGCCAACTGAAAACGCAAGCCCAGCCAGCCATGGCCTTTATTGGTTCTTTTAAAATTGATGGTTTCCACGGTATTGGCGAAGGCAAAAAAGTTGGTCGTATCTTTTCTGTGTTCCAGTCTTTTTTCCATTAAGCCATACTCCCTGTCGAGCATGGTAAACAATCGTTCTTCGCATACATAACGGGCACATTTTCCATAAATGGCATCGCTGAAAGACATGTCATAGGCGCTCATGGTTTTAGCAATAGTGCCCGATGCGCCACCGGCTTTAAAGAAAGTAGCGGCAGTATCCTGCCCTGCTCCTATTTCGGCAAATGAGCCATAAATGCGCGGGTCTAAATTTATTTTTAACGCTTTTTCTTTAATGCTTAATGTGCGGAAGTCAATCATAGGTTGATTAATTGTTACTACAGCACAAAGTTACTGAATAGGTTTGTTTTCAATATTAATACCGAAAGCATATCTGTAATAGTCCAATGTGATTGGACTAAACAGCTATTGCATCGGCATTATACCAAATTAATTCGGACTAAATTATATATCTAAATGGTATAACAGCACTTTATAACCGCAATAATACTATCCTATATTATATCATGCAATTTTGAACTGCTTAAAAAATCTGTTCATTAAAAAGCGTCCATAAATACTTCTATTTTTGCGTAAATATTTTTTATGAAAAAAAGCATAGTTATATTTTTTATCACCGTTGTCTGTTTATTTAAAATAAAAGCGCAAGAGTATCAATTTAATTATGGCCCGCGAGTAGGGCTATTGGTAATGCCGGTTGAGAAAACTGAAACGCTGGGTACAAACTTTCAGTTAGGATTTAATGGTGGTGCCTATTTCAGCTATAATTTCAGCAATCGTTTTTCTATTCGCCCTGAATTGAATTACAGCCTTAAAAAACAATTTAGCGCCAACGCTGACACTACTGATATATTAAATGCTTTGGGAAATCTAGCGGGTCAAGGTTTAGGCGGTATAGAACTACCCGAAGGAATAAACCTGAATGCATACAGCAATACCCGCAACAGGCACACGCTACACTATATTGAAATACCTGTATTGGCAACAGTACATTTATCGAATGTTAAAATTTCGGCAGGCCCTTTTGTGGGCATGTTAGCAGGCGCCAAAACAAATAGCGAAACCACACAAAACATTCCGCTATTCAGCATTATTGATTTAGGCGAACAAATTCCGTTTTTCGATTTTTTTGTTAACACATTATTTCCCGGTTATAACGAGCCTGTAACGTCTGAAACATCAGGTGCTTCATCATTTAACAAATTAGATGCAGGCGTTATTGCTGACCTTACTTATCAACTGGATAACAACTTCAATTTTGGTATTCGCTACCAACAAGGTTTTATTGATTTTAGAAAAAATTATGAGGGCGATAAAAAATTGCAGTCTTCGTTACAAATATTATTGGGATATAACTTCGGAAAAAAGAAAACCGAAGGCCCAAGAGTGAAATCATATAAATACGAAGGCAACTAATACTAATTGTTCCCGATAAACCTATCGGGATTACAATAGTTTATAAACTAATATTGAAATATAAACGGTATAATTTTTTTCCAAACAAAAAGGCTTCGCGAAATTTCGCGAAGCCTTTTTGTTTATTTGCATTAAACAGCAATTATGGAAAAATACCCATTGCCAGATAGTCGCCTGCAATTTTATTAATAGCTACTACAAAAGCGGCAGTGCGCATGCTGTCAATATTTTTATTTCTTCTGTATATTTCGCGAATTTGCTGATATGCGAATACCATGGTTTCTTCCAAACCTGAATTCACAATATCTATTTCATCGGCACCTTTAGTCAGGAACTCCATTTCTTTAGGCGTAACTTTTTTGCCTGTTAACCGTTCAATGGTTTCGATAATATTTCTGTTGCTGGCTTCATCAAATCGTTTTTGTAATCGTCCGAAACGGACGTGTGATAAGTTTTTCAGCCATTCGAAATAAGATACCGTAACACCACCGGCATTGATATACATATCGGGAATCAACAAAATACCTTTACTAATTAAAATTCTTTCCGCCTCGGGTGTAACAGGGCCATTAGCTGCTTCAGCAATAATTTTCGCTTTTATATTAGCCGCATTATGCTCTGTAATCTGATTTTCCAATGCTGCAGGAATTAAAATATCGCATTCCAGTTCTAACGCATCGTGTGTGTTTTTGATAAACTTGGTACCCGGAAAATCTTTAACCGAACCTGTATTTTTTCTGTATTCAAATAATGCCTTAATATTGATACCGTTGGCATCATACACAGCGCCTTCTAATTCGGCAATGGCAATCACTTTAGCACCTTCCTGCTGCGCGTAAAATGCCGAATAATATCCCACATTACCAAGCCCCTGAACCACTACTTTCTTATCTCTCAATCCGGTGGTTAAGCCAAGCTCTTTCATATCTTCTTTATAGCTTACTGCTTCTTTTAAGCCATAAATAACCCCTCTTCCGGTAGCTTCTCTTCTGCCTCTGATACCGTTTTGCGAAACAGGTTTCCCGGTAACGCAACCATAACCATCTGCCGAAGTTGGGTTTAAAGACATATAAGTATCTACAATCCAGTTCATTTCGCGCTCACCGGTTCCATAATCGGGCGCGGGCACATCAATGCCGGGGCCGATAAAGTTTTTCTTAACCAGCTCGGCAGTGTATCTTCTGGTGATACGCTCCAAAACATTTACACTGGTGTTGCGCGGGCTGATTTTAATACCGCCTTTGGCGCCACCAAACGGCACATCTACTATCGCGCACTTGTATGTCATTAATGCAGACAATGCTTTCACTTCATCTTCATTTACATGAATACTATAGCGAATACCGCCTTTTGTTGGCGAGCGGTGGTTAGAGTGTTGCACACGGTAAGCTTCTATAACCTGATATTCATTTCCGATTTTAACCGGAAAATTCATCTTCAAAACAGCATTACACGATTTAATTTGTTCTAATAATCCTTTCGGAAATTTGGTGTGGGCGGCTGCCTTGTCAAAGCTTTCGCACACACTATCGAAGAAGCTATAGTTCTCCATATTGTTGATGTGCTGCGATAAGGTTTTAGCCTCAGTTTTTTTTGGTTCAATTGTTTTTTTAGGCTTGGTTGATTTTGCCATGATAAAATATTTTTTTGGTTGATTGTGAACAGATTTATTTTTTCAAAAAGTGCTCCAATTTAGAAATCTTTCTTTCAAGGTAAACTAATAATATAAACACTCCGATGAGGATTGTTGACAATACGCCAACAACTACAAAAAATTTCGCGCTATCCATTAATCCTGAAGCGTTGTTTGCTGATAATTGATTCTGAATAAGAAATAACAGCGCTATTAGTAAGAAGTTTTTGTTTCTCATATCACATCATTTTCTTGTTTAATTAAACGATAACGAATTATAATTGAAGCTACCCAATAGCCTATGCCACTAAAGCCTAAAACTGCCGAATAAAATACAGGCCGCATGGTACTGTCTAAATCATAAGTGTTGAAGCCCGGATTACCGCCACTGCCGGGATGCAGCGAATCGCTTAAACGAGGCAACACAAAAATGAACACAATGAAAATTACAAAAGCAAATATGCCATATACTGAAGAAACTCTGGCACGGGTTTGTTCATTTTCTAAAGAGCCTCTTAATACAAAATAGGCTAAGTAGATTAACATGCCAACTGCTGCACCATTTAATTTAGGGTCGTTAATCCATGGCGCGCCCCAGGTGAAATTTGCCCACAACATGCCTGTTAAAATACCCAGCGTTCCGAAGAATAATGCTACTGACGAAAACGATGCTGCAATAGTATCGTACAACTGATTGTTGCTGCCTAAATATTTAATGTTGGCAATAAATGCGAATAGCAACAATAATATCATGGCAAACCACATGGGCACATGAAAAAACAGATTGCGAATAGATTCATACAGTATTTCGCGATAAGGAAAAGTTAAGCCTGTTGCCTGAGTAATGGTAATTTCAGTGTTGCAGTTTTTTTCGTCTGAAGCATTTGCAATATCAATTTCATAAGGCTCTGCCAAAAGTGCTTTTCTTAAAAAGAAAGTACCATTTTTTTCATTCTGCACAATCAGACTGAAGAAAGTTTTTTTGTGGTTTATTTGCTCATTTTCGAGTGCGGGGAAAGTTACCGTTGCTTCAGTAGCATTTTTAATTTCATCAATACTTCCGCATAAAACTGTCTTGTCTGATTTTAAGTAGAATTTTAAAGAAGTATCTCCACTTACAAAGTACGTATTGTAAGCTGAAATGTTAAGTTCAATAAATTTGTTTACAGAAATATTTTCAGGAGAAACACTAACAATTCCCGAACCAAGCGGAATTAATAAACCCGATAAAAAAGCGAAAGACAACAATACTATTGAAGTCCATTTCCACCATTGTTTTTTCAGAAAACCCAACATAGCTACTCACTAATCTTTCCAAAGGTAAGGAAATAAGATATAACTCAAACCCAACACCAGCACATCAATAGCTGCCACTAAAATAAGCTCGTTGGTAGCATCGCCCCACTGCGCTATATCTATGTAGCAAATTCTTGACAGCTTCATCAATACCAATATTAAAGGCAGTATTAAAGGGAAACTTAAAACAGCCATTAGCGTGGCGTTGTTTCCCGCTTTTGAGGCTATGGCTGAAATCATGGTCATGATAAATGAAAAACCACTGCCGCCTAAAAGTATAGTGATGCTAAACATGGCGATGTGCTCTACAGGATTGCCAATCATTAAAAAGTAAATCATCAAACAAATAAATGACAGCAATATCATCAAAAAAGTATTGTAGAAAATTTTAGAAAGTATTACCGCCTGCGGGCTGGTGATGGTATAATAATACAGCAGCCTTTCTTTGTTTTCCTGTGTGAAACTTTTCGCTATGGCATTTACTGCCGAAAAAAGTATGGTAACCCAAAAAAGTATATTCCAGATTTTTTTTTCCAACTGCTGCAAAGCGTTTTCCTGACTTAATGAAATATAAATCACAAAAACCGTTGAAAGCACATACAGCACAATACCGCCCAAAGCATATTTCTGCCGCCATTCGAGCAACAAATCTTTACTTACTAAATATTGTACCTGAGAAAATAAATTCACGTTGCGAAAATAGAGATTATTTAACCATGCGGTTGGTTAAAGCATAATGGTAATGAATCTGCTGTTCGGGATTAACATTACAGTTTTTCCTTTACAGAAAAACAATATCTTAAACGTTATCAATCCATCATTTTCCTTATTGTCCGATATATCTTTTTGTTACCTCCAAACCGTCCTGCATATCCTTTGTGTCTTCCATCATAAAAATAATATTGTTTTATTTCTCCTTGGTGTTTACTTTTAATTACTACCCACCTTTGACTAAAATATATTAATAAACCCAAGGGTAATGATATAGCAATCATGAATATTACGTATAATAAGTTTCCTAAACCACCAATTGCTCCAAAAACCAAATAAATAGTAATACCAAAAATGTATAAAAAATAAGGAAATCCTTGTCTTGCCCTATATACTTTTATAATGTCTGCTATTCTAAACTTTATTTTAGATTCTTGCAGAAACTGTACTTCCAACTTACCATCTTTTTGCGTTAATAATAAATCACCTATTTCTTCATAAGCAATAAACTTGACATGTCCTTTTGCATATTCTTCACTGGCATACCAAACTGTTTCGAAATATAACTTCTTGCTGTTTTCTTCCGCCATATAATATTTGCTTTATGTTTCTTGCAAACCTGATTTACAATTTAAAGCATCATAGCTCTTTAAACTAAATTCGGATATATGAATTAACCTATCTGCAAACTCAGCTTAGTCAAATAATCAGCTTTCAGTTGCTTTGCCGCGTTGCCGTTTCTGATAGCGATTTCGAGTAAGCCGCTGCTGCCGGTATAGGCTACAATTTCGCCCGCGGTAACATCAGAAAAAGTTTTCGACAACTGCGGAATCAAAAACTCATTAATTTTTATAGTGCCATTCAATTTTGCTGAAGGTTTAATATTGGTAATTAAGTTTCCGAAAGTATCGATATACATTATATGTCCTTGATAAAAACCTTTTTCAGCGATAGCTACAAAAGGGCTTGATGTCTCAGATAATTCAATTTTTGTTCCTAATGCTTTCAGCTTTATTCCGTTGGTTAAATGTGCTGCCACGGGCGCAAAAATATCTCTGCCATGAAAAGTGTTGCAAACGTCTTTCAGAAAATATTCGGCATTATCTACACACACTGCTTTTTTCACTTTGGCTTCGCTCAATACTAAATCTAACACGCCATTATCGGGAGCTAACAAAAAATGTTTTTCGGTTTGCACTGCTACAATTTTTCTCTCGCTGCCCACTTCGGGGTCAACCACTACTACAAAAACAGTTCTGGTAGGAAACCAGCGATAAGCATTCCACAACACAAAGCCCGCTTCGGCAACATGCTGTGGCCTTATTTCGTGGGTTATGTCTATAATTCTTACTTGTGGATTTACCGATAGTATTACCGATTTCATTACAGGTGCATACCAGTCTTGTGTTCCGAAGTCTGAAATGATTGCAATTGTGTTGGGCATGTATTTGGTTTTATATTCTAAGTTTAAAGTTCTATGCAAAAAGAACAGTAGTGTAAAGTTGAGAAAAATAGAGAAAGTAAACGGTATTTTTTTGTTTCTCTTAGAAGCTGTTTAAAATTAATTTGCTGCCGTTGGCTGAAAATTAGCTGAAAACTATTGCTCCCGATAAATATGCTATCGTGTGGACACAAATACCAGATAGTAGAATATTATAACCACAATAGAAACATAGATTTGGTTAATGTACGATTTACTGTTAGTGTGTTCCCGCCTTTTGGCGGGACTATGATTGCCTGCTGTCTGTTTTAAGCGAAACATAGTCCCGACAAGCGGGATACAATAGCAGGCTCAGACTTTAATAATAAAATCAAAGCACCATGAAACAAAGCCCTAACAACTATGTTTCTATTGTGGTTTATATAAAAAAGATGTGTCCACACGATAGGATATTTATCGGGACTTTAGTTGACGGCATTGATGTTATTGAAATTTCTTATTCCGAACTCAGGTTAATAGATTCAATTTTTGTTACGCTTGTCCTATAGGGCCGCCAAAATTCATAGGAATACCCTGAAAGCCTTCGGCATCTTGCACTTCGCCATGTGCATTTTCAAATTTGCTGATATTGTCTTCTAAAGCTTTTAACAAACGTTTGGCATGTTGGGGTGTTAACAATATTCTTGATTTCACTTTCGCTTTAGGTACGCCCGGCATAATGCGCACAAAGTCTATTACAAACTCGGCATTGCTGTGTGTAATAATTGCAAGGTTAGAGTAAATGCCTTCTGCTACTTCTTCAGATAATTCTATATTAATCTGATTAGGGTTTTGATTCTGGTTGTCCATGTTATATGTTGTTTAAAAAGTTTTTAAAGTTACAATGATAAAATTAATGGGTATGAAATCATTGTGGTTTGTATTCGTTGGCAAGCTGCGCCAGTTCTTCTGAAACGCTTAACGGCTCATAACCCTGTAAAAATGCCTTGCCCGAATTTAACGATACATCAGGCGGACGCGGAGCAGCCATTTTAATATCGCTTTGCAAAGCAGGTACAATTAAATTTTTATTGATGCCGAATGCTTCGCAAAGTATAATGCCAAAATCGTAGCGCGATAATTTTTCTTTTCCACCTAAATGATACAATCCTTTCCAGTTATTATTCAAGGCATGTAAAATACCTTTTGCCGCGCTGTTGCCGCCCACTGCCGAGCGGTATTCATCGGTAAATAACGACAATGTTTCTTTCTGTTTTAATTTAGCTAAAAATGGCTGCATAAAACTTTGCGCATAAGCGCCACCATTGCCAAACATCAAAGGCATTCGCAATACACAGGCAGCTTCATATATTTCGAGTACATTTTTTTCGGCAATAATCTTTTGTTTGCCATAAATATTAAGCGGGTTGGTTATGTCTGTTTCGGCATAGTTGCCTTTAGCGCCATCAAACACCAAATCGGTTGAGGTGAAGAGGAAAGGAATGTTGGCTGCTTTACAAAATGTAGCCAGCATAGTAGTTGCTGTTACATTTATTTTTTCTGAAAGCAATTGATTTTGCTGACAAAAATTGGCATCGGAAATTGCTGCCAGATGCACTACCACTTGCGGTTGTATTGTGGCAAAAACCTTCTCTATATTATTTGTATCGGCTAAATCAAGCGCAACTGTATTTGTCCCGTTGAAAGAAAATGGGCGTTGATGTGTGGCGGCAAGAACTTCCCAACCCGATAAATTTTGTCGCAGAAAATTATATGCTAAAAAGCCCGTTGCTCCGGTAAGTAATAATCGCCTTTTCATTATTCAACCAAACTGAAAGTTTCGTTCTGAATATTGATGTATTGTAAAACGCCTTTTTCTTTATTGTACCAAACTTTCCAAACAGGCAGTTGCTGCTTGGTGGTATCTTCTGTTATTTCATACACGTTTTTATACACGGTGTTGCCAATCTTCAATTCGGCAACAGGCTTTATAATATCTAACGAACGATACACCTCGCCCAGCCTTAAATACTTTTTAAACCCGTTTTGATCTTTCAATAAATAAATCCTGAAACTTTTTGCCGTGTCGATATTCGACAAAGCCACTTCGGCTTCTATGGGGTAGTATTGTTTTATCTGGTTCAGTTCGGTTCTGAAAACAACCTTCAGTGTTTCTTTCTTTTTGCTTGCAGTATCATTAAAGACAGCCTCAGATTTTTCGGTATAAACCAGCCAGCTTAACTCATCGCTGGTAAACTCGCCTTTGGGCGTGTCATTACTACATGCTGAAAAAAGTATGGAAAGGATAAACGAATAAAGTGTGGGCTTCATATTTATATTAAAACAGCAGTACAAAACAATGCAATTGTATTCAAAAGAAAAAACATCACAACAATATATTTGCTGCTGACATTACAAAGATAGTTTGCAGATAATTGATAGTGTTGGGATATTTGTGTTTCATCCCGCCCAATGCAGGCGGGACAAAGTTTTCTTTGCTACTTGGGGGGAAATCATCTGCGTAATCTGCGGGAAACTTTTTAAGACATTCCCAAAATAAACATTCCCTATTTTTGCAGCCGCTTAATAATAAACTATGACAAAGATTAAATTCGGGACTGACGGCTGGAGAGCCATTATTGCAAAAGACTATACAGTAGATAATGTTGCCAGAGTATCGCAGGCAACTGCCGAGTGGATAAAAAATAATGCACAAGAAAAACCAACAGTAGTGCTGGGCTATGATTGCCGCTTTGGTGGCGAGCTGTTTGCCGAAACCACTGCTCTGATAATGGGAGCCAACGGGGTGAAGGTTTTTTTAGCCAAAGGCTTTGTATCAACACCCATGATATCGTTAGCGGCTTTTAAACTGAAAACTACATTGGGCGTAATTATTACAGCCAGCCACAACCCGCCCACTTATAATGGTTATAAACTGAAAGCCAATCATGGCGGCCCGGCTTCGCCCGCTATTATTCAGCAGGTAGAAGATATGATAAAAGATGAAGTGCCTGCAATAAAGGGTTCATTAAAAGAGCTGGAAGAAAAAGGTGTGCTTGAATATGTAAATCTTGAAGAAATGTACTTGCAGCACATTCGCGAGCATTTCGATTTAAAAGCCATTAACGATTCAGGTTTGGTACTGGCATTTGATGCCATGTATGGTGCAGGTCAGCGTGTAGTAGCGCAATTACTCGAAAACGTAGTGCCACTGCATTGCGAGCATAATCCGGGGTTTAACAATACTGCGCCTGAACCATTGCCGCGCAACCTGCAAGAGTTAGAAACCTTAATTAAAAACTCAAGCGATATTGGCGCAGGCCTTGCCATTGATGGCGATGCCGATAGAATTGGCATGTACGATGCCGAAGGAAATTTTGTTGATGCGCATCATTTGCTGTTGCTGTTTATTCATTACCTGTATAAGTACAAGAATTTCCGTGGAAAAGTAGTGGTTGCATTTTCAGTTTCACCAAAAATTAAAAAACTGTGCGATGCTTATGGTATTGAAGTAGAGATTACCAAAATCGGCTTTAAATACATTAGCGAAATTATGGCGGTAGATGATGTATTGGTAGGCGGAGAAGAGAGTGGCGGGATTGCTTTGAAAGGGCATATTCCCGAGCGTGACGGCATTTGGGATGGCTTAACCATTTTAGAGTTTATGGCAAAAACCGGAAAATCTTTGCCACAACTGGTGCAGGAAGTTTATGATGTAGTAGGAGCGTTTTCTTATGATAGAAATGACTTGCATTTAACTGAAGAAAATAAACAATCAATTTTAGCGGCATGTAAAAACGATAGCTTTAAAGCTTTTGGAAATTATGCGGTAGATAAAGTAGAAACCATAGATGGCTTTAAATATTATTTACCCAACGAGGCTACATTAATGATACGTGCCAGTGGCACTGAGCCTGTGTTGCGTGTATATGCCGAAGCGGCAACACCTGCCGAAGTGCAAAATATTTTAAAGGCAGCGAAAGAAACTTTGTTGGGCTAATAAGAGATTACAACCTGTAATACTTTTCAATACAATATTTTACCGAAATTTGAACGTGCGTTTGTTCCGGCTACTTCTTATTTCGGTATTTTTTTTTGGCAGCATTTATAATGCCGGGGCACAACATCGCCCGTTGCCTTTTCTTCAGGTCGATACTACTTTAAACAAAGTGAAGTTGGGCAGTGTGGTGGGTTTAAAAGCCGCAACATTTGGTTCGGCATTACTGGTGTTAAATCACTATTGGTATAAAAATTATCCGCGCAGCCGCTTCCAGTTTTTTAATGATGGTAAAGAATGGATGCAGATGGATAAAACAGGGCATATTTATGGGGCTTACTTTATGAGCCGCTGGGCGGTGGGTTTATACAAATGGGCTAGTGTTCCGCATAAAAAGGCAGTGTGGGTGGGCGGCTCTACAGGTGCGGTGCTAATGACTTCTATAGAAATATTAGATGGTTTTTCTAAAGAATGGGGCTTTTCGTGGTGGGATATGGGAGCCAATGCGTTTGGCTCGGCAATTGTTATCGGGCAAGAGCTGGCGTGGAAAGAACAGCGCATTAGCATCAAGGTATCGGCTTATCCTCAAAACTATCCTAACGGTATGCTGAAAACCCGTGCGCAACAACTGTATGGCAATAGTACTTTTGAATTATTTCTGAAAGATTATAATGCCCTGTCAGCATGGGCTTCGCTTAATATCGGTTCATTTATTAAACGTGAAAGCAGGTTTCCTAAATGGCTGAATGTGGCGGTAGGCTACGGTGCAAATGGTATGTATGGCGGCTTTGAAAACAAATGGTGTTTGGGTGCAAATGGCAAGTATGAAAATTGCCCTGATGGATTGAAAATAGATAGGACTGATGTAAAGCGTTACCGTCAATATTATTTATCGCTCGATATAGACTGGACAAAAATTGAAACCCGAAAAAAAGGCTGGAAGGTGTTATTCAATATGCTGAATTTGGTAAAAGTACCTTTCCCTGCTTTAGAGTTTAGCAGGGTAGATAAAGTAAGGGTTAGGCCATTTTGAGTTGGGAGTTAAGAGTTATTTTTAGGTTTATTCAAGTAGTTATTGTACGGAAATAATTACCAGATAGTAAATTATTAACCACATAGAATTACCTCTATTGTGATTTTGCTTGCAAAACTATGAAGGCTTTTTAGCAAAACATAGCAACCCCGCTAACGGGGTTGTCGGCATTTATTATATTTTCCCTAACGTGCAGGAGATAAAGCCGAAGCTACATAGAAATATAGGAAAATTAACTATGTTTCTATGTGGTTAAAAAGTGCATGACACTATAGTAGTTACGATTTTTGAGTTTAGTGTTTTGAATTTCAATTACTTCTTCTTCGCAACAATCAGCACATAATCGAAAATACTTTCACGCTTAATTATTTCTGTGTGTATTAAATTCCATTTGTCAGCAGGCAACATTTGCAAATAATCATTCAGGCTATATTGATGCGGGTGCAGAATATCTCCGGGAATTAATTGAAATATTTTTTTAAGAAAATTACCGCGGTGCGCATCAACCGATAATACCAGATAACCATCGGGTTTAACACTATTGCAAAGATTATTAAAGCTTAACTCAAGATTATTTACATGATTAATGGCATTTAAGCAAAACACTACATCAAACTTTTTTCCGGCAATAAAATCTTCTAAAGCGCAGGGCACAAAATTTACTTCAGCATAATTGCTTTTGCTGAAATGCGGTAGTCTTTCATATTGATGTAATAAAGGGTCGATAGCCGTAACACTATGTTGCTGTAAAATCATAAATATGCCCGCAGGGCCGCAACCGGCATCCAGTATCTGCAATTTTTTTTCAGAAAATAATTCAGGAATATTTTTTTTTACAGGCCGGATAAATTGTTGCCAGTAGGCTTGTTTCCATTGTAAATACTGCTGTTTGGGCCTGTTGTGCAAATATCTTTTCCACCAAAGCTGCTCAAAAAATTGCGCTATTTTCCAACGAAGTGCCGACAAAGAATGAAATTTGTTGTTAATAGTTCAAATCTAACTTAAAAACGTGCAACAACAATTTTATTCACAGGGAATATTTATCGCCTTGCTGCCGCAATATAATTTACAAAGCGAAATTGTTGCTATCAGCATTAAGCTTGTTAACCAAACTTCATTTAGTGTTAAATATGAATGTAGTTTCAACATAGGTGCCCGCCCTGAAAAATATTTACAGAATACTCTGCAGAAAGGAGAAATTGTGCAGGTTGAAGGCTTTATGTTTTCAGAATATAATGGCAACCCTACTTTAGATATTTGGGTAAAAGTGGGGCACGATGAAGTAGAAAAACATTTTAAGTTTAAAGCTAAAACAGTATTCAATAAACCGCCTTTTGTACAGTTGTTAAATGCTGAAGCCTTTTTGTTTGATGTATGGAAAGAAAATAGTTTTGATGAAGAAGAGGAAATATTAGAGGAAGAAGATACCGAAGTAACAGCGCAGCAGGAACCGTTGGAAATAGATACTGCTTTACTAAAGGAAATGATGTTGGGCGGCAATAAATCTTCCCGCCCAAAAATTATTCATGAAACTGCTCCCGATAAAATAGACTTGCATATTGAAGCTATCAATCCTGAATTTGAGCACCTGCCTGCTGCCGAAATTTTAACTATCCAAATGAATTTATTCACGCAAACTTTAGAGCGTGCCATTGCTTCGGGGCATCGTAGCCTTATTGCTATTCATGGGGTGGGCGATGGTGTTTTAAGAAAGAAAATTATTTACTACAGTAATCATCATCCCAGAGTGAAAGAATGTACCGAGCCTTTGGTAAACAAATATGGCACAGGCGCTACTGAAATTCATTTTAAATAACTTCAGTATATTTAGAACAAGTACACCTTTGTATTTATTGAAGACAAGAAGGGTATTTTTAACTTTAGAAAGAAATTCAAAATAAATAAGTTTACCATGTGTTTTAAAACACAAAAATTGTTTGTTTTTCTTTCTTCCGAATACAACTGTTTTACTTGTTTATTAGTCTATTCTCGTCTTAAACATTCCGGTAAATGAAAAAAATAATCATTGGAGTATTGTTATTGGTAATAATTATTTCATTAGCGATAATTTTTTTTCGGCCAAGCAACATTCTTTCTAAAGAAGCGGCCAATAGCAGATTTGTAACCGAGCATTCAAAATTTATAAATTGGAAAGATGCCGACTTGCATTATACAGATGAAGGTGAGGGTATTCCGCTGGTAATGATTCACGGCTATGGCGGCTCGCATAGAAATTTTGGAAAAATTGCCGGGATATTGAAAAAAGATTTCAGGGTAATAAGAGTTGACTTGCCCGGTTTCGGGCTTTCAGATTTTCCGAAAATTGACGAACAAAATACCGATTTGATACAATTGTATCGCGAGTATTTGACTTTCTTTTTAAATGAGCTGCAGCTCGATTCAGTTTATTTAATGGGCAACTCTATGGGCGGCTGGATGGCTTGGGAAGCTGCTGTAGATAATGCTCATAAAGTAAAGAAACTTGCATTAATGTGTAGCGCGGGCTATGAAATGGATAAGGTTTCTGAAAGAGCCGCTTCATTAATGAAAAAGAAATTTGTAGAGCGCGTGTTTAGCCGCGGCATGCCCATGTATTTTTCTGAAGATGGCGCAAAAAAATGTTATTACGACCATAGTAAAATTAATGCTGAAGAGGTGAAAAATAACAATGCTTTATGGAACAGGGCAGGCAATATTCATGCGGCATTTTTATTGGCAGGTTCGGGACAAATACCCGATACTGCAAGGGTTTCATTGGTTCAGTGCCCAACCTTAATTGTATGGGGCAAAGAAGATGAAATTATTCCTTCGGAACATGCCTATAAGTTTCAGCAAGCCATTGCCGGAAGCAAGCTGGTGATGTATGAAAAGTGCGGGCACATTCCTATGATTGAAAATACCGAGCAAACGGCTAAAGATTTTTTATTATTCGCTAAAGGAAATGCCGAACAAAATTTATAATTATTAACGCTTAAACAATCTCAATATGCAAGCATTTGTATTACATAAATTTGGAAATGCCGAGGCGGCTTTTCAATTAAAAGAATTACCTACCCCACAACCCAAACCCAATGAAGTATTAATTGAGGCGGAATGTTTCGGGTTGAACTTTGCCGATATTATGGCACGCAACGGGTTGTATCAGGATTGCCCGCCATTGCCCACCGTGCTTGGCTATGAAGCAGTGGGAAGAATTATAAAAACAGGCAGCGAGGTTACACATTTAAAAGAAGGGCAAAGAGTGGTGGCGTTTACCAGATTTGGCGGCTATGCCACACATGTAATTACCGACCAGCGCGCTGCAACGCCCATTCCCGAAGATATGGACGCGGGCAAGGCAGCGGCATTGGCTACACAATATTGCACGGCATATTTTGCCGCCTATGAAATGGCAAGCTTGCAAAATGGAGACAGGATTTTAATCGATGCAGCGGCAGGTGGTGTAGGTACGGCTTTGGTTCAGTTAGCCAGGCATAAAGGCTGCACAATTATTGGTGGTGCGGGAAGCGATGATAAGCTGGCTTATTTGAAAACACAGGGGGTTCATCACACAATTAATTATCGTAAAGGAGATTTTTATAAAGCCGCGAAAAATATATTAGGCGAAAGCGGTGCCGATGTAGTGTTTAATTCGGCAGGCGGCTCTACAGTGCCCAGGTCTATGAAATTATTAGGTTCGGGCGGAAGGTTAATTTGCTATGGCGCGGCAGAAGGCGCGGGAAGAAGAAAAAATATTTTCAGTATGCTGAAATTAGGCATAGATTTCGGTTTATTGTTTCCGCCATTTATGGTTATGAATTCAAAAGGTTTTATTGGCGTAAATATGTTGCGCATTGCCGATAACAAGCCCGATACGCTGAAGCGTTGCTTAGAAAATGTAGCGCGGCTTTTCAATGAAGGCATTATAAACCCTACCGTTGGAAAAGTTTTTTCAGCTCATGAATTACCCGCTGCGCACAATTATCTTGAATCAAGAAAATCTATGGGGAAAATTATTGTGAAGTGGTAATATTATGAATATGCCTTGTTCCCTCTGTTTTAATTTATTTATTTGGGAGTTGGCAGCAAGTTTTGGCGGACACATCTAAACAACAATGAATTGAAAATATGAAAGCTACGACACAAGCAATTTTAAAATGGTTGAACAGTCAGACTATAAATGACCAGCTAAATCAATTCAAACAGACAAACCCTAATTATACTTTTAACGAGACGACAATTGATGAAGCACTTGAATCATATGAAAAGAGTAAGGGACTTATTTTAAAAGCTATTGAAAATGAAATTCTTGACACTCAGATTGCATTTACAAGAAGAAATCAGCTGCACAATCAGTTAAAGACGATTTCTACACAATTATCACAACTTTCACGTAATGGGTTCAATGCAGCAAACAGCAATATTGCGCCTATGGCTCAGGCAATAATAACTGCAATTCATACTTTAAGTGACGTAGTCGAAAATTGCAAACTTTCAGAAAGACTTTCTGGTTTTGCTGACTACACAAACGAGTTAAAAGAAATTGCCAAAGCTCGTAAGGCATATGATAAACTAATTACAGACATTGCAGAGGCATCAAAACTTTACGAGGAAATAAAAGGCACGAATGAAAGTATCAATAAAATAACTGAAAACTTATTAAAGCTAAGTGAGCATCTAGAGGGAGAAAAAGTTAAGACTCAAAAGTTAAAAGAAGACATTCAGGCGTTAGCGGAAAATGTCAAGAGCAACAATCAAGATGTTGAGGACAAAAAAATAAAAATCACTGCTTTTTTTCAAAACATAGAAGAGTATAAAAAATCTATTCAAGAATTAGAAGATGATGCAAAACGAATTATCTCAAAAGAAGAAATTATTGACAAGTTGATTGAGCAAGCAGAGAAGGCATTAAATCTAAAATCTGCCGAAGGAATTAGTGCTGCCTTTTCATCTCACTACACAAGCACAAGCAAGAAAAAGACACTGACTTATTGGATTTTTGGAGCAACCGCATTTGTGGTAGCTGCTATAGGTCTTACAATATGGATTGTAATTGGCGACCACGCCCACGATATTAGTGCTATCGTTGGACGGATTGCTGCTGTTGCGATTTCAATAACAGGTGCGACTTTTTGTGCAAGACAATATGTTAAACAAAACAACATTCTCGAAGATTACGCATATAAATCTGTTTTGGCAAAATCAATCATTGCGTTTACAGAGGAAATTAAAAAGAGAGACGACAAGAAAGTTGCGGACTACTTGTCGAAAGTTCTTGACGAAATTCACAAAGACCCTTTACGAACGAGAGACAACAAGGAAGAAAAGAACGTAGGTCTAAACGCACCGGAAATAATTGAAAAGTTAATTGACTTGATTCCAAAAGGAAAGTAAACCAGCTGCCAACATCGGTTTTGCGTCAGGCGGGATGACGTGCTTCTATTGGCAATTTTGCGTATAATTGAAGTGCGGTTCTTCGTATCGAGTGTGGTGCTAAAAATCCCGCCCGAACGCAAAGCCGCAAAACGTGCTGTGCATTGCTATGTAATTCATCAGCATCACAGATTTAGCGGATTAAAAGATTTAACGGAAAATGATTGTTGGTATTTCCAAAATCTGTGTAAACCCGTTATGCTGTATAAATAGTATGAGCAGACGCTTCATTATGTTTTGGGTAGTAGCGGATACCGCTACCAGTGGGGGACTTGGGATAACAGGTTATTTTTTTTGGAATATCATTGTACCGCTTGGAAAATAAAATTTCAAAATTCCTTGTGTTTCTGAATAATCTACGGTGATGGTATTTTGCTTTCCAAGCCAGTCAATAACACGAATAGAACATTGCTTAGTATTGTCTATGTTAATTGGAAATATTTTTTTTCCTTGGTTTGTTTCTGCAATTAAATTTGTATCTGCTACTGTAATGGTTGATGGTAACGTATAATTTTCTTTTATAGCTCCAAATATTTTCCCAATGTTTCTTTTATATTCAACTTCATTAACCAATTCATAATTGCCATTGGGTATTGGAAATGTATCTTTCTTGTTTAGATACGTAAGAACAACTCCAATAATGGTAATTAAACCAACAATTATACCTACCATAGTTCCAATTGATTGTAAGGTATTATTGCTATCGTTTTGTTTTTTTCTTGTTGTTTTTGCCATAACCTAATAGAATTTTTAACGTTAATAATTTAATAATTGTACTTCTAATTCTGTAATAAGGTTTTTATAAATGATCGTATTACTTTCTAATGTTTTTATATTTTCTTTGAGTCTTGAAATATAAATCGACTGTTTCTTTATCTGATTTTCTTTTTCACTTTTTGACCTCAATAATTGAAACCCTTTTATATCATTCATTGTACTTTGAGCGACTTCCAGTTCCGCATTTGTTGTAATAATATTTTCCTGTGTTTCATCTAACTTTTTTCTAACTTCTTTAAGTTTGTTTTCAAATTTATTTTTTAGCTCAACCTTTCTTAAAGTTTCCTGTTCAATAGCTTGTCTTTCTGCTTCGGATGGACCACAAGAAAAGATTAATATTGAAATTAAAACTGTAAACAAAATATTTGTTCTCATAGATTTTCTATTCTTTTTACAAATAAAGATATTTTTTTCAATATAAAAAACTATCTCTTCACACATCTAGTTATAGTTTCTACTACGACCTTGTTTTAAACCTGCTCTTTTAGAAAGGAAATCCTCTTCGTGAAACTTTGTGTGGTCTTTGTGCTGCTTTGTGTTACACATAATAATTGTTCCACAAAGGCACACGAAGAAGCTCAAAGTTGCACAAAGGGAAATTAAAGGTTCTCTACAATGTGCTGCTTAAACGACAATTTGGTTTGCACCCAACGGCTTCAACCAAAAGCATGTTTAGAATTATACCGAAACAACTCAGGTCTTGGAAAAATCAAAGTCCGAAATGTTCGGTATATCTGTTCTCTAAACAGATTTGATGCCAAAACCTGTTTGAGAACAGTATATTTGCTCTATTTTTGGAAATATTTTTAATGCCATAGCGTTTGTAGCAGGTTCTGTAAAAATTATATGAGGCAATTGTTTTTATTGCTGTTAGTAACAGCCACTGTATTTTCATCGTTTTTCTTTTCTTCATGTAAAAAAGAAAGGCTGTTAACCGATAGCAAAGCGCTGCTGTCTTTTTCTACCGATACTTTAACTTTCGACACTGTATTTACCACATTAGGCAGCACCACTAAATCATTCAGAATTTATAATAATAACAATGGCAAGCTGAATATCAGCAATATAAGATTAGGCGGGGGCAGTTTATCGCCATTTAAACTGAATATTGACGGAATGCCGGGCAATGAGGCGAAAAATATTGAAATAGACGGCAAAGACAGTTTCTATGTTTTTTCTACCGTAACCATAGACCCTACCAATCAAAACAACCCGATATTTTTTATTGATTCGGTATTGTTTGAAACCAATGGTAATTTGCAGAAAGTATATCTTATCGCCTGGGGGCAGGATGCCCATTTTTATGTTTCGAAATTTAT
>CAYSGX010000004.1:2244-7039 GCA_964430605.1 uncultured Chitinophagaceae bacterium | reverse complement strand
GAAATTTATAGAAGCCAGCGAAAACTGGGTAAACGATAAGCCTTATGTAATTCTTAATTCTATGGCACTGGCTTCGGGCGTTACGCTCACCATTCAGCCCGGAGTAAGGGTTTATATGGGAGGCAACTCGGGTATTTTTGTTGATGGTGGCGCTAAGATAGTAGCGCAGGGCACTTGCGAAGATTCTATTACTTTCAGAGGGGTGCGCTTAGAAGCGTTTTATGCCGAACAAGCCGGGCAGTGGACAGGCATATTTTTACTGAGAAACAGTGTAGGTAATATATTTGAGCATGTAGATATTACAGGTGGGTTGTATGGCTTGTCATTAGGGTCGTGTGTAGATTGCGGCCCGTCAGATTTAATTCCTTTCAGCACACGCGCATCGGCAACACTAAAAAATACGGTTATCAGAAACAGCCTCGTAAATGGTATAGTAGCTATAGGGTCTGAAATAAATGCTGAAAACTGTCTGGTACACACCGCGGGCGACAATATGGTTTCGCTGGGCTTAGGCGGGAAATATAATTTTACCCATTGCACTTTTGCCAATTACGGCAACCGATATGTTGACCATAAAAAAGCCTCACTTCTTATCAGCAATGTTATTAACGATGGTGTTGCCAATTATGCTGCCGAGTTGTTAGATGCCTCGTTCATCAATACCATTATTCATGGCTCTATAGAAGAAGAAATAGATACCAGCATTGTGAATCACGACCTGAATATTTACAAATACACTTTCTCTCATTGCCTGCTGAAAACCAAGCGCGATATTAACGATGCCGGTTATTACACCAACTGCATTAAAAACGATGACCCGTTATTTAAAAACCGTACCGAGAATGATTATCGATTAAACAGTGGCTCGCCCTGTATCGATAAAGGCACAGGCACTATCGTTACCACCGATTTTGATTGTAATGTAAGAAACGGCATTCCCGACATAGGGTGCTTTGAATACTCCAATTAACAATGCTACTGTTTGTAATTAATAGGTAAAGAACCCCGCTATTGGTAGATATTGTCATTAATAGTAGTTTAATTTGATGTTGCGGCTATATGCCCGGAACATTAATGCAGTTTTTAAAGGCCATATATTATTTCTTTCCTGTTCAGTTGTTGCTGTTGCACTTCAGGCGCAACCAGTTTTTTTTGATGTTATGGGCATTGTTGTTTGCCACTGTTTTTCAAGCCTTCGGAAAAGAATATGGCATACCTTATCTGCTGCTCGACCCTGAATATTTAGGCACGGTAGATTTTTTCAGCTTCTCTATTGTAGGCGTGTGTTTCGGAGGGTTTTTAATTACATGGAATATCAGCACCTATACTTTAAACTCGCATTACTTTCAGTTTTTAGCCGCCACCCGCAGGCCCTTTGCGGTTTATACTATAAATAATGCCATTATTCCGGCCGCGTTTATTATTACCTATTTCATACTCACCTATAAGTTTCAGATAAAGAACGATAAGATAGACGATAAAGATGTGTTTATAGAGCTGGCAGGTTTCCTTAGCGGTTTTGTCATCATGTCAACTTTAGCCGCGGGCTATTTTCAGGCTACCAACAGCAACATATTTAATGTGCTGAAACTGAATACCGGGAATATCAGCAAAATAGGTAAGCGGGTAGTGAAAAAGCAAAATAAATTATTGAGCGAGTATAAATACAAGTACAGCGAATTTCCTGTTGACTATTTAATATCTGCCAATTTCACCATCAGGAATATCAGAAGTGTAGAGCATTATGAAGACAGCATGATACAATCTGTTTTCAGGCAGAATCACTACAATGCCTTCATTATTCAAATGGTTTTTTTACTCATTATTATTGGCTTGAGTTTCACCATAGACAATCAGTTCTTTAGAATCCCTTCGGGTGCAAGTTTACTCTTGTTATTCGCCATTTTTATTTCTTTTTCAGGGTTTCTGAATTTTTGGCTGGGCAGTTGGAAAACTCCCGCTTTAATTGCCGCCGTATTAATTATCAATATATTGGTTCAGGAACAAATTGTTACGCACAGCAACAAAGCTTATGGTTTAAAATATTCGGGTGAAAAAGCGGAATATTCTTATGGCGCTTTTTATGCTATTTGCAACGATAGCACCATCGCGCGCGATAAGCTGAATACCATTTCTATTCTGAACGCGTGGAAGCGGCAAACAGGAGAGAAAAAACCGAAAATAGTTTTTCTGAATTTCACCGGTGGGGGCATGAGCGCGGCTATGTTTTCCTCTTTAGTGCTACAGAAAACCGATAGTATTTCACAGGGGAAATTAATGAAAAACGCTTTTCTGATGACAGGCGCTTCAGGGGGCATGTTGGGCGCTGCATATTACAGGGAAACTTATTTGCGAAAAAAGATGAATCAGATTTATTCGCACCATTCGCCTAAGTATGTAAATAATGTGGCGAAAGATTTATTAAACCCTGTAGCCTTCACCATTCTGGTAAATGACCTTGGCATGCCTTTCAGGAAATTCAGCCTGAATGGAGAAACTTATACCAAAGACCGTGGCTATGTTTTTGAAAGAGTATTTAATGAAAACACTGAATTTTTCTTAGATAAGTCGCTGAAAGAATACAAGCAAATGGAAGAAGTTGCCGTAATACCCATGATGATAATAGTGCCCACCATTATTAACGACCAACGAAAACTATATATTACACCACAGCCCGTTTCTTATTTAATGAAACCGCTCAACCAAAAATTTGCCAAAGACTCATCAGTAATAGATGGTGTAGATTTTGGCGCGATGTTTTCAAAGCAAAACGCGGGCAATTTAAAAATTACTACCGCGCTAAGAATGAATGCCACTTACCCTTATATACTGCCTTATGTTTCGTTGCCGTCAGAGCCTGAAATAAAAGTGATGGATGCGGGTTTCAGGGATAATTACGGCATAGAAACTACCGCGAAATTCATTCATACTTTTCAAGACTGGATAAAAGAAAACACTTCGGGTGTGGTAATAGTGCAAGTGAGAAGCAACAAGCGCAACAGGGAAATTGAAAAGTATGAGCGCGAAACCGTTATAAGCAGAATGCTGAAACCTGTGAGTAATATTTATGCCAATTTTTTAGTGCGGCAGGAGTATGACCAAAACTATTTAATTGCTCATGCCGGTGAATGGGTAAATGGCAAACTGGAGTTTATCAATTTTGAATATGTCGCTGAAAAGAAAGAAGAAGAAGCCTCTTTGAGTTTGCACCTTACCGATAAAGAAAAACAAGACATAAGAAAAACCATTGGCAGGTATCACACCCAGGTTTCGTTAATTAAGTTAATGAAAGCATTAGAGTAAATAATCAGGAATTAAAACAACCCTTTCTTCTTGGCACAAGAGCAAATTATATTATACGCGCTAACCGCTTTGTCTTTAGTATTGCCCCGTATTCCGGTAGTGGGTGTTTTTTTCAGAATTGTAAATACCATGATTCATGAAACGGGCCATGCCGCGGCAGCATTATTTACCAGTGGCGAAGTGTTGAGCGTAGATTTATTTCAGGACACTTCGGGCGCTGCTGTTACAAAATCTAAAAGCGCTTTCAGCAGGTTTATTACATCTGTTGCAGGCTATATAGTTTCTTCTGTTGCAGCGTGGTTGATGTTTAAAGCAATATGGCTGGGACATATTCAGGCTGTGTTATTTACATTGCTTTGCATTGCCTTAGTCAATTTACTTTTTTGGGTACGCAATACCTTTGGCATTATATGGCTTATTGTATTTCACGCGCTGATTTTTGTTGTGTGGCGCTTTGGCGATGTGTTTTGGCAAAAAGCTTTTGTAATATTTTGTTCGGGCGTGGTGCTGTTCGATTCGGTGGCTTCGGCATGGATACTTTTATACCTGAGTATAAAGTTTCCAAAGCAAGCCGGAGACGCTAAAAATCTGGCTGCGCAAACGGGCGTGCCCGCATTTATATGGGCTGTGTTATTCCTGATTCAGGCTTTATTCTTTGCTTGCTTAGTTGCTGAAATGTATATAGGCGAAAGTATTATCGCACCAGTGTTACAGCGCCTTTCTGTATAATTTCTTTGCCTTGTTGCGACACCGCTTTTATGTAATAAGTATAAGTGCCGAAAGGCAATGCTTCACCTTTACTTGTACCATCCCAACCGGCATTAACAGAAGTGGTTTCAAATATTTTTTTACCCCAGCGATCGTAAATAATGAAAGCGTATTCTTTTACGTTTGGTACTTGCAATACAGGCTTCACAAAATTATTTTTTCCCGATGGAACCAAGGCATTCGGCATAAATATTACAGGCTCTCTTTCCACGCAAGCAATATTCGATTTTCCGGTGAGTGTTTCGCTGCCTATGCCCGGCAAGTCTAAAATATATTCGGCTTCAATAACATAACAAAATTGCCCATCGGCAGTGGTGCTTGCCGCAATATCCTGCTCATAAGAAGTCTCTGATGCCCCTTGAACAACAATAGGAATAAGCTGACTGTTAACCACACTATTTACGGTGTAGTTTATTACCGTTGCATTTTCAAGTGCAAAACTATTCCACACTAGGGAAGCGGTTGTGTTATTGTTTATTTCAGCTTCTAAAAACATGGTTCTGCCGCGGGTAGAAGCTTTTTCAAAAGCGCAATCATCTTTACTGATTACCTGATAATAATAAGACTGAACACTGGTTTGAGCAGTAGCATCGGTATAATCATTTAGAAAAGAAACAGGTGGTGTAACTGTAACAGAATCTTTTCTCAGGTAACTTGTTCCGTCTAAAGAATTTTCAAAATAAAAAGCATTGATATCCGCAAGGGTATCGATATACCAGGAGAG
>CAYSGX010000004.1:0-2234 GCA_964430605.1 uncultured Chitinophagaceae bacterium | reverse complement strand
AGGTCAACACCACCATTGTCATTCACTGTTAAAGTCCTTAAATAGTTGAAAGCGGTAGAGCGGATAAAATTTATGGGCAGGCAAACTCTGTTAGATTGTGAAGTATAAGTGCCATTGGGATGTGCCGCAATAATTCTGTAGCACACTTCTGTGCCTGCAAGCTGGTCGGTAGCGATATTAAATCCGGTACTGTTATCGGGCAGGGTTTCAATTATTGAAGGAGCGCCATTATCTATAACAGCTTCAATTCTATAATTAACACCAATTGGCCAGTTTTGATAGAGATTCCAGCGCAACTCAATATTACCCGAGCAGCCCGCAACATTTTGTGTAAGAAAAATAGTGTTGTGCGCGTCAGGATTTATTAAAGAGCGGTTTCGGCATAAATCATAAGAAGCTACCGAGTAAACCAAAGAACCTGAGCTTGCATTGCCTGCCGCATCTATATAAGTAGCATTATTTACACCTAAAGTTGAATCGATTAAATTCGATAAGCCACCACCTAAAAAGTAATAAACAAAATATCCGGCTGTTTGTGATGACGCGTTGGGTTGCCAGTTAATTTCTACGGTGCCATTATCTAAAACAGTTACATAGTTAATAGGCGGAATATCCAAGACTTCATCTTCTTTTAATGCGGAAGTATCTGATACAAAACCCGGGCAATTATGCACGGCAACTATTTTGTAATACCATTGCAGAATAGTGCCATTAGCGCCCACATGGGTAAATGAATTTGCAGCGGGATTCACCACACTGCCCACTAAAGTATAAGGGCCTGCAATATTGGTAGCACCTAAAATGCGATATTCGGTAAATGGCCCGCAGGCATCGGGCGTGTAGGGTGTCCAGTTAATATTTACATCGCCTGTAGCCTGGTCGGTAGATACGCATTGTAGTACAGGGGCGGGAATGGTTTGCGCATCTACAGTCCATAGTCCATAGACCATAGTCCATAGTATAATAGTACTAAAAAACTTAAAACTTAAAACATTAAACATTAAACATCCTAATCTCATCCTACAACAATTTGATACATTTCGTCAACATTAAAATATTTGTTAGCCACTTCCTGCAGGTCGTTGGCAGTGATGGTGTGAATAGTTTGTAAAAACTCATTCAAATAATCTGTCTCTAACCCGTAAGTAAATAAATTTTTATAAGCCAGCGCTATGCTGAATGGCGAATCTAAATTACCCAACATTTTTCCGGTTAAATAATTTTTCACCAAATCAATCTCTTCAGCATCAACAGGCTCGTTCTTTAAACGGTTTATTTCATAAATAATTTCATGCACGGCACTTTCGGCAACAGCCACGCCCACTTCGGTAGAAACATGAAAAAACGAATCGTTCATCATATTGGTAATGCCCGAGTAAATGCCATAAGTATAACCTTTGTCTTCCCTGATATTTGACATTAATCGTGAACCAAAGTAACCGCCCAAAATGGTATTCAGCACCGACAGCTTTTTAAAATCGGCATGTCTCTTGCCAATCATCGGCACACATATTCTTATGGCTGATTGCAGGGCATCTTTCTTTTTGTCAATAAGAATTTTTTCTGCTGAAGGATGTGTGGCTTGTGCCTCAATATTTTTTGCAGCGCCTTTCCAGTCGTTGCCACCAAAATATTTTTCGAGCAAAGGCAAAAAGCCTTTTTCTATTTTGCCCGAAACAATTATAAAACCATTGGCTGCATTGTAAAACGATTGATGATGTGTTTTCAGCAAATCTACATGCACCAAATCATAGTTTTTTTCTTCCGAAGTATAGCCGTAAGCATGAGTATTTCCATATAATGCTTCACTCATTTGCTCATCGGCAAGGTATTCGTTTTTCTCTTTATCTACCTTTAGTTTTTCTTTGCTGTTGGTAATAAGCAGTTGCAATTCTTTTTCAGAAAAAGTGGGCTGCTTTATTACGTCTTCAACAATTTCAAAAACCTGCGGCAAGTATTTATTCAGGCTTATTACCGAAATATTGCCATGATCAACCGAAGAGAAATTGCGAAAATTAGCTCCCAGAAAATCGAGCCTTTCCGAGATTTCAAACGAAGGATATTTACTGCTGCCTTCTTTTAATATTCTGTTGGTAAAGCGGCTTACATGTTTTTGTGATTCTTGCCAGCGGCCGGCATTAAATACCCATTCCACTTTGCATACATCCTGTACTCCGGCATTGATTAAATATACCGTCATGCCATTGCTCAACTGTGTTTTTTCATAAGGCGGT
>CAYSGX010000003.1:3025-33389 GCA_964430605.1 uncultured Chitinophagaceae bacterium | reverse complement strand
GTCTTGCGCTGGTAATTACTGCTCCTGCGGGGATTTGGCTTATATCAAATTCAAACACACTTCTCACGGCTGTCCATTCGCCCTGCACTGTCCAGTATGCAGAAGTAACTTCTTCGTGATTGCCATAATTTATATTCCCCTGAGAACCGCTTGCAAGCAGCGCGTCTTTGCCTGTTGCAGCATCGGGTTGTAAAACAATACAGTTGGTATTGCCGATTGTGTAGGTAATTTCCAGCTTAGGTCTTTTAGCCGCAACGCTGTAATCGCTCGAAGCGAAAATCATGGAATTGTATCCGTTTTCGGTTACTAATTGCAACATCAACCCGTAGTTATTCCCGCTTGTAAGAATATCCTGATACAAAGCGGTAACATCAATATTCAGATAATCCTGTGTAGATGATGTGGATGTTGCAAGTGCTACCTGATTTTGTGTAGTAGTGGAAGGTTGATTATTCCATGTAACCGAGTTTTCACTCCATGATGAAGTTACTCTTTTCAGATAGGAAGCATTATCGCCCGAATGAAGTTGAAGATTGCTGGAAGTCAGGTCGGCAGACCACAACGAAAGTCTTGCGCTGGTAATTACTGCTCCTGCGGGGATTTGGCTTATATCAAATTCAAATACGCTTCTTACGGCTGTCCATTCGCCCTGCACTGTCCAGTATGCAGAAGTAACTTCTTCATGGTTGCCATAATTTATATTCCCCTGAGAACCGCTTGCAAGCAGTGCGTCTTTACCGTCTGTTGCATTGGGCTGCAATACTAAAGTTGTTTGGGCAAACAGGTTCGCGCAAACTGCAATCATTGCAATAATGATTAAAAATTTTCTGCTTGTCATAGTTTTTGATTTTTGGTTAATAAAAATTGGATGAGCAAAATTATGTTTAATGTAACAAATAAAGAATTACTTTTTTTGGCGAAAATCCCCTTGAAAAATGTGTTGCTTTTATAAATTTACCGGAAATGTTGTTTGTTTGTGAATTAATACAATAATATTGATAATCAATTAATTGCATTTACAAATTTACATGTTCAGACAAAACATTCAAAAGCAAGAGGGCAATGTTCTTCCGGTTGCCGAAAGTTCTTTTTTTGTTTTAAAAGTTACAGATTGCTGAAACACAATAAACAGGATAAACAAAAAATCTCTTTTTTTGCCGGAAAATCTTTTCACATGAACCTGCACAAATCTGTTACTGTTTCTATCCTCAAAAAATTCAACGCACAGGAATTAAATGAACTGTCGGCATTTATCAATTTCAGTGTTGGCGAAAAAAACGATTCGCTGAAAAACGCTTTTGCATTTCTGAAAAGCTGTGCGCCCGATTATGATTCGAAATTCTGCACCAAAGAAAATTTCAGTAAAAAAGTTTTCAATAAAAAACTTAACTATAAGCTGGATAAAGAAATAAACCGGTTGATGTCTGAACTGAAAGATGAACTGGAAAAATACATGGCATATCAGTATGCAATAAAAAACAATATTTTCTATTACACGGGGCAATTTGCATGGTATCATGTAAATGGCATGACAGAACAAGAAGCTAAAATATTAGATGCTATGGAGGGTGATATTTTAAACAACAAATCTGATGATATAAGAGAACTATATAGGCATTATTTGGAGCATAAACTTTTACATGTATTAAGTTTAAAAGACCACGTATCATCATTTTTACTTTTTCAGCATTATGCAAATTTTTTAATAAACAAAAATGAAATAACCTTAAACACAGTATTGATAGGGGTGGAAAATGTTAAACAGATTTTATCTGGTTCCAGCGAAAAAGGATTGCGAAAAAAGAAATCTATACCGTTCTATAAATCAGACTTTATAAATGAAGCATCCTTTTACAGGGCGCAGTTACAATTTGTTAAACAACCTAATGTTGAAACATACCTGTTTTTAAAAGAACAATTATTAAAAGATAAACTATCGATTTCAGGAGATGATAAAGACAGAGTATTGACGTTGTTAAATAATAATCTGAGTGTAGTTGCTCCAACATTAAATATTAATAAAGAAGCTTTGGACCTTACAGAGATGATTTATGAAATTGAAAAGTCGAAAAGAAACGGCAATATCTTATACTCAGATGCCTATCAATATATTTTTGCATTAATAGAAACCGGAAAAACTGATAGCGTAAAAAAAGTGATGAAGGAAAACAGAACGAAAATAACCGGTATCACTGATAAAGAAAATTTTTTCGCAATGGTTGAAGCTATGATTTTGGAAAAAGAAAAGAAATTCGAGGAATCGTTGCAAATCATTAATACATGTCATAATGAGTTACCAAGACAAAAACGCGACATCATACTTATGAAAGTAAGGTTGGCGTATGAATTGAAACAAAGCAGTTTGTTCAATTCTTACATAAACAACCTAAGGAAATATTTAAGCGATAAGAACACTGTAAATGCAACGGTGCCACTTGTTATTAATTACATGTTAGCATTCGCTTCATATCTATCAAGACTATTTAAACTCCAACAATTTGAAAAAGAAAAATTGACCTTGTTGAAGCAAAAAGCACTAAATGATAAAAGGTTGTATAGAAAGTCTTACATACTCGAAAAAATAGAAGAAAAGCTGAGAAGCAAAAATTAATTCAAAACCATTTCACAGCATGTCGTTACACAAATCCGTTACCGTTTCCATTCTGAAAAAATTCAGCGATGAAGAATTAAACGAGTTGTCATTATTTATCAATTTCAGTGTTGGCGAAAAAAACAATATGCTGAAAAACGCTTTTGCATTTCTGAAAAGCTGCGCTCCTGAATATGACGCAAAAACATGCACCAAAGAAAATTTCAGCAAAAATGTTTTCAATAAAAAACTGAACGAGAAACTGGATAAAGAAATAAACCGCCTGATGTCGGAGTTGAAAGAGGAGGTGGAGAAGTATATGCTCTATAAATTTGCATCAGGCGAACAAACCTTCACACATTTTTCTCATTTCACGTGGTATCATTCAAAAGACCTTTTGGAGGAAGGTCAGAAAATATTATTGAGGATGGAAGGTGACCTGTTGAACAGAAACACCCCGGACATTCGGGAATTATACCGATTCTATTTGGAGTTGAAAATATCGCATGCTATGGTTACAGATGATAACTCAGCCTGCTATTTTTTGTTTCAGCATTACCACAAGTTTCTTCAAAACAAATTTGAAATAGAACTTGATATAGCTTCAACAGGATTTGTAAATATTCAGTCTATTACCGCTAAGAGCAGCGAAGCAGAACTAAAAAAGAATACTAAAAATGATTTTTTTAAACTGGATTTTTCTGAAGAAGCGGCATTCTTCAGGGCGCAACTTCAGTTTACAAAAACGCCAACTTTGGAATTGTATCTGTATCTCAAAGAAAAATTAGTTGAAGACAAACTTTTAATATCTGATAAAGATAAAGGAGGAACCCTTGCCATTTTAAAAAACAAAGTAGCCCGGGTATTCCCCAATTTTGAAAAGGAGGCGTTGGATTTAATGGGGATGAAATTTGAAATCTCCAAAAAACTACGCAACGGAGGCGCAGTTCATTATATATTAGACGAATACATAGAAGCGCTGATTGACTGCGGTATGCTCGAAAAAGCCAGGCAGGTTTTGGCAGCGAATAAGCACAAATTAGTTGGGCTAAAGGATAAAGACAATTTTTGCAATATATATGAAGCAGTAATTTTAGAGAAAGGGGGAGATTTTGAAAATGCACTTCAAATAGCCAACAACTGCTATGGCGAAAATAAAGACCAGCGAATTTATGTTTTGGTTTTAAAGGTTCGGCTGGCTTATGAACTCAAGCAACCCAACCTGTTGGAATCGTACATTAATAACCTGCGAAAATATTTAAGCACCAAAGGCAAGAAAGAATATAGCGACAGGCTTATCAATTATGTGTTAGGAGCGGTTTCAACCTTATCTAAAATTTCCAAAATTCCGAAACATGAAACAGATAAACTGATTGAGATTAGGCAAAAAGTAGAAGCGAATAAAGCTATATACCGGAAGACTTATCTCCTTAAAAAAATAGATGAAAAGTTGAAAAGTAGTAATTAATATAATCTTGAACAATCAAAACAATTTCATAGTATGTCATTACACAAATCCGTTACCGTTTCCATTCTGAAAAAATTTAACGAAGACGAACTGAACAAGTTGTCGTCATTTATAAATTTCAGTGTTGGTGAAAAAAATAATACGCTGAAAAACGCTTTTGCATTTCTGAAAAGCTGCGCTCCTGAATATGACGCAAAAACATGCACCAAAGAAAATTTCAGCAAAAAGGGTTTCAATAAAAAGTTGAACGAAAAACTGGATAAGGAAATCAACCGGCTGATGTCTGAATTAAAAGATGAGATTGATAAATTTATTATTTACAATTATGCTGTTTCGAATGAAAATATCAGGTATCAATCTCTTCTGTTGTGGTTTCATTCTAACAATATGGTTGTATTCGAAGAAAAGATTTTAAAAGAAATGGAACATAGTGTGCTTCAAAATAAAGCCCATGATTTCAGAGAAATTTACAAAGATTATTTGACCTATAAATTTAATCTCGCCCAACGACTGGATAATTATAGCACAACCTTCGAACTGTTGGAACATTATATTGATTTCATTAACAATAAATTTGAAATAGAGCGTTTCGAATCAATTACCACCTATGAAAATTTCAAAAATAATTTTCCCGAAAAATCCATTGCTGCAATCAAAAAAAATCCATCCGATAAGTTTTTAAAACTGGATTTTAAAGCTGAATCAAAAGTTTTTGAAGCAATGTCTAAAATGACAATTGCTCCAAATATTGAACTATATAATTTTTTGAAACAGGCAGTATTTAATGAAAAACTGATGCTCTCAAATGAAGACAAATCGGAAACACTAACATTACTAAAAAACTCCTTAAAACATTTATCAAAAGATTTAAATCTTGGAAATGAACGATTGGATTTAAGTGAAATGCAAATGAAAATGAATGAGATTATGTATGATGGCAACGTTAGTTTTATGTTGTTAGACTACGATATCTCTGAACTGATAAGTCATAATCGTATAGATGAAGCCAAAACCAAAATAAATAGGTATAAAAACAAAATTATCGGTATAAAGGATTGGGGAAACCTTAATGCTATTTATCAAGCTTTCTTTCTTCAAAAAGAGAATAAATTCCCTGAGGCACTGAAAATAATTAATTCCTGCCACAGCGAAAACAGAATTCAGCAACGAGATATTTTATATATGAAGGTAAAGCTTGCATACGAAATAAAAGAGCCGAGATTGTTTGATTCTTATGTCAATAATATCAGAAAATATTTCAGTACCAAAGCAGGCAAACAATTTAATGAAACCAGCATCAATCAATATTTGGCTGTCGTAAAATATTTATCCAAGCTGTTCCATATTAAAGAAAAGGATTTTGATAATTTAACAGCATTGAGGACTAAGGCAATATCAGATAATAAACTCTACGACAAGAAATATGTGTTGGAAAAAATAGAAGAAAAACTAAAGGAAAAAGCAATTTAATCAGAAGCAGAAAAGTTTTTCAGAACAACACTTTCCACTATCTTAGCAAAATGCTTGTGCTCCAGAGCTTGCACTTTGGCTCTTACCGTTGCTACGGTATCATTTTCTGTTAAAGCGGTTTCAGCCTGAAAAATAATTTGCCCTTCATCGTAATGCTCGTTTACAAAGTGTATGGTAATGCCGGTAGCTTTTTCCTGGGCTTGTAAAACCGCTTCATGCACTTTATCGCCATACATGCCTTTACCACCAAACCTAGGCAATAAAGCAGGGTGAATATTAATAATTTTATTAGGAAAAGCCTGAATCAGCAAACCGGGAATTTTTCTTAAAAAGCCCGCCAACACTATATAATCGGTTTTGAAATGTTGCAGCGTTTGCAGTAGCTGATTTGGCTGTTGTAAATCTTCATTACTAATAATCTGCACCGGAATTTGATAGCGATTGGCAATGGCAATAACTCCCGCTTTAGGATTATTGGTAACAATAAGCGCTACTTGTATTGCCTCGCTATTTTCAAAATGCTTTATCAATGCTTCGGCATTGCTGCCTTTGCCCGATGCAAAAATGGTAATTGTATGTTTTAAGGTGTAAGGCAACAGTTCATTTTTATTGGCGGCAAACATAATTAAAACCTTTGGGTTTCAATTGCAGAATTGTATTTTCACACAAACCATATTTACGATGCGCGCCAACAAACGAATAAGGCTTTACATGCAAATACTTTTTGTATTCACAGTAATTATAACCATTACTTTAATTTATATTAATTCCGGAAATAAAGCTAAAGATGGCAATGTAAGCCGTTTTTTTCCGCAGATAAATAATATGCAGGAAAGAGTAGATAAATACCCCAATGGAAAAATTCGTGCTGTAGGCAATATTAAGGGTTATGGCAAAGAAGGCCGCTGGGTGTATTATGATATCAATGGCAATATCGAATTAATTGAAACCTACGAAAACGGGGCGCTTGTAAATACTGAAAAGCCTGCTCCTAAAAATTAATGACCCTGTAGTTCAGCCTTTTAAACAGTTTCTAAGAGATTCCTCGTTCCTCGGAATGACACCGTCCCAGTCATCGCTTACACCGCCGCAATCCCTTTTTCCCGTTCGCAACACACCCATACATTACCTAAAAATGCCCTAATCGTTTAGAGAAAACATACACCAGTTTAGAGATGATATAGAATAGTTTAGGAATGGTCTATAACAGTTTAGTAATTATCTATAATAGTTTAGAAACGAGCTATAAATGTTTAGTAAACAACGAGAATAGTTTAGAGAGCATCTATAATTGTTTAGTAATCAACAAGAATAGTTTAGAGAGGAACTATAATAGTTTAGGATAGACCTACACGAGTTTAGGAATGACCTAACATAACTTTAGAATACATTGAGAAAACTGTTTTTTTGAATTAAAAAACCGCTGCTTTTTAAACAGCTTCTTAGGAATTATATGCGCCACATTATGCGCATTCACTAATACCCCAACAACTCATCCATTACCATCGCTACTTTTTCAGCAGAAGGTAACATGGTTTTTTCTAATGTGGCATTGAGAGGTATAGCGGGTGTATTTACCGCGCCCATAATTTTTACAGGCGCATCTAAATGTTCAAAACAATGGGCGGCAATTTTTCCGGCTAAGGCTTCCGCAAAGGCATTATTAATGGTTTCTTCTGTAAGCACCAGTACTTTTCCGTGCCTTTTTACCGATTCGTAAATGGCAGTTTCATCTAAAGGATTCAGCGTTCTTAAATCAAGAATTTCAATTCGCCCTTCAAAATTTTTGGCAGCGTTTTTTGCCCAATAAACACCCATTCCATAGGTAATAACGGTAAGCGTATTGCCTGCCTGCAAATGTTTTTCTTCAGCATATTGCTCAACGCGGGCTTTGCCTAATGGTATAATATAATCTTCATCGGGCTCAACGGTTTTGGCATCGAGCGTGCCGGGCACTTTGCTCCAGTATAAGCCTTTATGTTCTAATATAACCACCGGATTAGGGTCATAAAAAGCGGCTTTCATTAAGCCTTTCATATCGGCAGCATTAGAAGGATACGCCACTTTAATGCCTTTAATTTGCAGCAACACGCTCTCTACACTCGAAGAGTGATAAGGCCCGCCACTGCCATAAGCGCCAATAGGAATTCTGATTAAAGCCTGCACAGGCCACTTGCCATTACTTAAATAGCACGAGCGGCTTACTTCGGTAAACAACTGGTTCAGTCCGGGCCAAACATAATCGGCAAATTGTACTTCTACAATAGGTTTGCAACCGGTGGCACTCATACCCACGGTTGAGCCAATAATATAGGCTTCCTGAATGGGTGTATTAAACACCCGCTCATCGCCATATTTTTTTGCCAGCAAAGCCGCTTCGCGAAATACGCCTCCCAGTTCACCGCCCACATCCTGTCCATACAGCAATGCTTCGGGATGTTTTTTCAGAATTTCATCTACGGCATGAAGCGCGGCATCTACCATCACCGCTTTTTCTTTTCCTGCGGGCGTGCGGTTGCCTTTTTCTTCGGTAACAGGTGTCGGGGCAAATATGTGCTGTGTTAAATCTTCGGGTTGCGGGTCTTCTTGTTGTTGTGCCCGCTCAAAATCGGCCCACACTTTTTCTCTTACTTCTGTTTCGGTTTTTTCTAAAGATTTTTCGGTAAAACCTAAATCAACCAATTGCTTTTTGAAAAACGGATAAGGGTCGCGGGTAGCGTGTTCTGCCAAATCTTCTTTAGAGCGATACCACTCTTTTCTTACGCCCGAAGTATGATGGTTTAACAACGGCACAGTGGCGTGTAATAAAAACGGCCTGCGCTCGGTGCGAATGGTATTTAATATTTTCTGAACAACATTATAACTTTCAATAAAATCGCTGCCGTTTACCTGCACCGCTTCCAAGCCTTTAAAGCCTTGGGCATATTCAAAAGCATTCATGGCACGCACCTCCCGCGCATGTGCCGAAATATCCCATTCGTTATCTTGCACCACATACAAAACCGGCATTTGCTTCAACACTGCCATTTGAAACGCTTCTGCCACTTCACCTTCGGTAACGGAAGCATCGCCCAGCGAACAAACCACAACAGGCAGCTTATCGAAGTTTTCTGCCAGGCCTCTTTTTTCTTTATACTGAATGCCTTGCGCCACACCTGTGGCAGGTATTGCCTGCATGCCGGTTGCCGATGACTGATGCGGAATTTTCGGCATATCGTTTCTGTTAGAACTTGGATGCGAGTAGTAAGTTCTTCCGCCTGAAAAAGGGTCATTTCTTTTTGCCAGCAATTGCAACATTAAATCATAGGGCGTGTAACCAATGCCCAACAACATGGAATCATCGCGATAGTAAGGCGCCAAAAAATCTTGTGGTAATAATTGTAACGAAACAGCCAGTTGAATGGCTTCGTGTCCGCGCGAAGTAGCGTGAACGTATTTAGCGCAAATGTCTTTTTTGTCTTCATACAGCACCGCCATTTCACGGGCGGTAGCCATTAACTCAAATGCTTTTAACAACACCTCTAAATCAATCCCTGTTTTTTTTACGTCTTTCAACTGCATAATCATTCATTTTCTAAAAAAAATAAAGATAAGAAGTTCGTTTTTATTATTATTCTGCGATAGTAATGGGTATATGACAAATTGCACATATTCTGCGTAAAATACTCTTCGACAGGCTCAGAGAGACAATAACTTCATTAGTGTCATGGTGAGCTTGTCGAACCATATCTATCTTGGTATGCAATTTGCCATATACCTATCAGTAACAGAAACGTTTTGAGGCGCTGAATGATTATTTGAAAACCTATTTAGCATACTACAAACATTGCAGTGTTTGCACTTAACTTTTCTTAACTACCATATAAAAAACACAGACCTTTAAATTTGCGTATCTAAAACTTGAATATGGAAGCAACAGATATTAAAGCGCTTAACGAGCGCATTCATCAGGAAAGCGCCTTTGTGGAATTGTTGAATTTAGAATTGGGCAAAAAAATAGTTGGGCAAAAATATATGCTCGAAAGGTTATTGCTCGCCATGTTGGCGCAAGGGCATATTTTGTTAGAAGGGGTTCCCGGGTTGGCAAAAACGCTGGCGATTAAAAGTTTGGCGACTTCAGTAGATGCCAAGTTTTCGCGCATACAGTTTACGCCCGATTTGTTGCCTGCCGATTTGTTAGGCACCATGATTTACAATCAGCAAAAAAATGATTTCGTAATTAAAAAAGGGCCGTTGTTTGCCAATTTTATTTTGGCCGATGAGATAAACCGTGCCCCGGCAAAAGTACAAAGCGCTTTGCTGGAAGCCATGCAGGAAAGACAGGTAACTATTGGCGATACTACTTTCAAATTAGAAGAGCCGTTTTTGGTTTTAGCCACGCAAAACCCTATTGAGCAGGAAGGCACTTATCCGTTGCCCGAAGCGCAGGTAGATCGTTTTATGATTAAAGTGGTAATTAAATATCCTACCAAAGAAGATGAAAAACACATCATTCGCCAGAATGTGGGCAAGGCAACTTTAGACATACAATCGGTAGTGAAGCCCGAAGAAATTATGAAGGCAAGAAACACTGTGCGTGATGTGTATATGGATGAAAAAATTGAGAACTATATTTTAGATATTGTTTTTGCAACCAGAAATCCTGAGCAAAGTAAGTTGGAAAAATTGAAGCCGTTAATTAATTATGGCGGCTCGCCCCGCGCCAGTATCAATTTGGCTTTGGCATCAAAAGCTTACGCGTTTATTAAGCGCAGGGGTTATGTTATTCCTGAAGATGTGAGAGCTGTTTGCCATGATGTGTTGCGCCACCGCATTGGCTTAACTTATGAAGCCGAAGCTGAAAATGTTACTACCGAAGAAATTATTAGTGAGATACTGAATGCTGTGGAAGTGCCTTAGTAAAAAGGGACGAGGGGACGAAGGGCGGGGGACGAGGGAATGGGTCGGTGTCATTAACATAAAACATTACACACATGAAAGATAGATTAGACGAAGTGAAATTTTATCAGATGTCTTTAGAATTGTGGGACGAATTTTGGAACGATTCAGAAGTAATGATAAATGATATAAGAGGAAGAGAACTGGTAAAGCAACTTACCCGTTCAGTGGGATCTATAAGTGCGAATATTGAAGAAGGATATGGCAGAGGTTATGGCAAAGAGTATCCGCAATATTTGAGAACTTCAAGAGGTTCTGCAAGAGAAAGTAAAGGTTGGTATATAAAGTCAAAGAGATTATTAAGTAAAGAAATAATAGAAGTGAGAATTGAAAAATTAGATTCAATAATTGCCATGATAAACAAATCAATTTTAACACTGGAAGAAAAGAAAAAGAAAGACGATAAAGGCAATAGTGGTACGAAATAAACCCTCGTCCCTCGCCTCTATAAAAAGAAGATGGAAACCACCGAGCTACTTAAAAAAGTCCGCAAGATTGAAATAAAAACAAGAGGGTTATCTAATCACTTGTTTTCGGGCGAATACCATACGGTATTTAAGGGTAGAGGTATGTCTTTCAGCGAAGTGCGCGAATATCAATATGGCGATGATATAAGAGCTATCGACTGGAATGTTACAGCTCGTTTCAGCCATCCTTATGTAAAGATTTTTGAAGAAGAGCGTGAACTCACCGTAATGATTATGGTAGATGTAAGCCAGTCGTCTTTCTTCGGAACACATAAAATGTTTAAGAGCGAGTTGATTACCGAAATATGTGCGGTGTTGTCTTTTTCAGCAATAAATAACAACGATAAAGTAGGCGTAATTTTTTTCAGCGATACCATTGAAAAATTTATTCCGCCTAAAAAAGGCAAAACACATATTCTAAGAATTATTCGCGAGTTGCTGAATTTTGAACCCGTGCAAAAAGGCACCAGCATAAGTGTTGCCATGCAGTACTTAACCAATATGATGAAGAAGCGCAGCATTTGTTTTGTGCTATCAGATTTTATGGATAAGCGATATGAAGATGCGCTGAATATCGCCTCAAGAAAGCATGATGTTATCGGCATCAGAATTCACGATATATGCGAAGCGCAATTGCCCGATATTGGTTTAATTAAAACTATTGATGCCGAAACCGGAAAAGAAATTTGGTTAGATACTTCCGATAAAAATATAAGAAATCAATACGCGAAATATTATAACGGGCATGTGCAATATACCCGCAATGCTTTTATGAAATGTGGCGCGCAGTTAGAGTCGATAAAAACCGATGAAGATTATGTGAGAAAACTGATGATGATGTTTAAGAAAAGAGGTATTAAAAAATAGAAAATAGTGTGTATGAAAAATTGTAAATGTTTCAGTGTAAATACTCTTCGACAAGCTCAGAGTGACAATAACTTCATTAATGTCATGGTGAGCCTGTCGAACCATATCTATACCGATGTGCAATTTGTCATACAACCGTAAATTAAGAGCATTGAGAAAATTGAGTAACAAAATGAGTACAATGAAATTCAAAAAATTGAAAAGTTTTTGGAATGTGCCTGCTGTTGTTTTCATTTTATTGTTTTGCCAAAATGCTGTTGCCCAGTTTACTTTAAAAGCCACCACCGATACTACCCACTATTTAATTGGCGATTATATTCAACTGAAACTTGCGGCTACTTACGATTCTTCTTACACTGTTCAGTTTCCCGTTTTGGCTGAAAATATACAGTTAGATTCTCTTCATTCCGTAGAAATAATTGCTGCCGATTTTTCCGATTCAACCATAAATGGAAAAATTATAAAGCACAACGCTGTTTATACTTTAATGGCTTTCGATTCGGGCGGTTATAATTTTCAGCCTTTAACAGTTTTGTTTTTCGATAAGAAAGAAAATTTGGTTGATAGCTTACAATCAAATGCGACAGAATTTTTTGTGGCAACTATTGAAGCAGATACTACACAAGGCATTAAACCTATTAAAGAGCCGCTCGATTTGCCTTTTACTATTGCTGAAATAAAAGACCTTATAATTTATGCTGTTATCGGCTGGCTTATTTTGGCATTGCTGATATACATTTTTGTAAACCTGAGAAAAAAATCAAAACCTGTTGTTGAAGTAATAGTGCCGAAACGTCCATCGCACGAAATAGCTCTGGAAAAATTAGAAGCCTTGAAGCAACAAAAACTATGGCAACAGGGTGAAGTAAAAGCCTATCATTCGGCACTTTCAGAAATAATGAGAGAATATCTGGAAAACCGGTTTGATATTGTAGCATTAGAAGCTACTACCGATGAGATAGTAGAAAAAATGAAAATTTTCGCGGTAGCTAAAGAACAAAAAATTGTGTTGCAGGAAATGTTGGAGCTTGCTGACTTGGTAAAATTTGCAAAAGTAAATCCATTGCCCGATGAGCACGAACGCGGTTATAAAATCGCTTACGAGTTTGTAATGAATACTAAATACGAAGAACTTAAACCGTAATGACAGAATTCTGGAAACATATAAAATTTGCTAACCCCGAAGCCTTCTATTTGCTGGCATTGCCTGCAATCATGTTGCTGTATTACGCGTGGCGTTACAACAGCAGTTTCCCGAAATTCAAGCTGTCTTCTTTACAAGGTGTCGCGCATATTAAATCAGGCTGGAAAGCATGGCTAAAGCAGTCGTTATTTTTATTCAGAATAGCCGCGTTGTGTTTGCTGATTGTTTGCCTGGCACGCCCGCAAAGCAGCATGAAAGAAGATAATGTAACTACCGAAGGTATCGACATTGTAATGTCTTTAGACGTTTCGGGCAGTATGTTGGCTAAAGATTTCAAGCCCGACAGATTGGAAGCTGCCAAAAATTTATCTGTTGAGTTTGTTGAAGGCCGCCCTACCGATAGAATTGGCTTTGTGGTGTTTGCAGGTGAAAGTTTTACGCAATGCCCCATTACTACCGACCATGCCGTTTTGAAGAAATTAATTTCAGAAGTGAAAGACGGCCTGATTGAAGATGGCACTGCCATTGGCATGGGCTTGGCAACTGCGGTAAACCGCCTGCAAGACAGTGAAGCAAAAAGCAAAGTAATTATTCTCTTAACCGATGGGGTAAACAATGCCGGTTTTATCGACCCGCTTACGGCTGCCGATTTAGCTATTCAGAATAATATAAGAGTTTACACCGTTGGCGTTGGAACGCGAGGCATGGCGCCTTATCCGTTTAAATATGGCAACCGAACGGTGTATCAGGATGTAGAAGTGCAGATAGATGAAGAGTTGATGAAAAAAATTGCATCGGCAACAGGCGGTTTGTATTTCAGAGCCACTAACAACCAAAGCCTGAAGAAAATATTTGACGAGATAGATACTTTAGAAAAATCGAAAATTGAAGTAGCATCGGTGCAGCGGGTAAGCGAAGAATTTTTGCCATTCGCTTTGCTGGCAGCATTTTTCTTGTTGTTAGAAGTGCTGCTGAAATATTCGGTTTTAAGAAGTGTTGTGTAGATAGTAACGAAGAGAAGATAATTTTTTCAAAGTTGGTGCAGTGAGCCTTTTGAATTTTGTTTTTTGAATTTTGAATTTGCATATAATGGAAATGCTGAAGTTTGAACATATTAAATTCTTATACCTGTTATTGGCGCTGCTGCCATTAACAGCGTTATTTATTTGGTATGTGTGGTGGCGCAAAAATGCTTTCACCCGCTTGGGCGATTTAGCGTTAATTCAAAAGCTTTCGCCCGACAGGCCGCGCATAAAATTTGTTTTTAAATACATACTCTTGTTTTTGGCGTTTACCTCATTGGTAATTGCCATTGCCAATCCGCAAATAGGTACCCGATATGAAAAAGTGAAACGCACAGGCGTTGATGTAATGATTGCATTAGATGTTTCAAAAAGTATGCTGGCCGAAGATATTAAGCCTAATCGTTTAGACCGCTCTAAGCAATTTATTTCGCGTTTTATTGAACGCCTGCAAAGCGATAGAATTGGTTTAATAGTTTTTGCGGGTAAGGCCTATTTGCAAATGCCCATTACCATAGATTATTCTGCGGCAAAATTATTTCTGCGGAATATCAATACCGATATGGTACCCACACAAGGCACTGCCATTGCGGAAGCCATTCAGCTTTCAATGGGGGCTTTTAATGCCGAAGACAAAAAGCACAAAGTTTTGGTAATTATTACCGATGGCGAAAACCACGAAGGCAATGTGCTGGAAATGGCCGAGCAAGCTACCGAGCAAGGCATTGTTGTTTATACCATTGGCGTTGGTTCGCCAAAAGGCGCGCCCATTCCTTCATACAGAAATGGCATTCAAGCCGATTTTAAAAGAGACCGTGACGGCAACATCGTTTTATCTAAACTGAACGAAACAGCTTTGCAGCAATTGGCGGTAAAAGGCGATGGAAAATATTTCAGGCTTTCAACAGGCACACAGGAAATTGATGGCATCATTAACGAAATTTCGGGCATGGAGAAAAAAGATTTTGAAGAAAGTATTTTTACCGATTATGAAGACCAGTTTCAGTATTTCATTTTATTAAGTATTGTTTTGTTGCTGATAGAATTTTTTATTTCCGACAGAAAAAGTTTGTGGTGGAAAAATATTAATGAACTGTTTAAACCCAAAAAAGCATGAGGTATAATGGGTTCATATTAATACTGGTTTTATTCAGCCTGAAAATTTTTGCGCAGGAAGAACGCAAGCCTGTGCGTCAGGGAAATGAATTGTATAAGGCTGAAAAATATGATGAGGCACAGAAAAAATATGAAGAAGCCTTAACCAAAAAGCCAAATGCTGTTGAAGCATTATTCAATAAAGGCAATGTAATGTTTCAGAATAAAGATTATGAAAACGCGCAAAAGCAATTTGAAACCGTTGCCACTTTAAGCAACGATGATGCTGTAAAAGCTAAAGCTTATCATAATATGGGCAATAGCTTTTTGGAGAGCAATAAGTATAAAGAAAGCGTAGATGCTTATAAAAATGCGTTGAAACTTAATCCCGGTGATAACGATACAAAGTATAACTTAGCTTACGCTTTGCAGAAGTTGAAGCAGCAACAAAACCAGCAGAACAAAGACGACCAGAATAAGGATAAAGACAAAAATAAAGACCAGCAAAACCAGAATAAAGATAAAGACCAACAACAGCAGGACAATAAAGACAAGCAAGAACAACAAAACAAAGACCAAAAAGACACCGAGCAAAAAGACGATAAAGGCAAAGAAGAAGAGCAGAAAAATGATGGCAGGGAAGAATCGAAGCCACAACCAAAACCTTCACAAATTTCTAAAGAAGATGCGCAGAAATTGTTAGAGGCATTAAAAAATGAAGAACAAAAAGTGCAGGAGAAATTGCAAAAAATAAAAGGCACTTCAGAAAAAGTGAAAGTTGAAAAAGACTGGTAGGTTTTTTAGAAAATTAAGAAAAATGGGAAAATTGAAAAATAGGTTAACAGTACATTCAACAGCAATAAAAAACAGTATTGCTGAAAAAGTATTTTATTCGCCAAGCCTGAAATTAATTTTCTTAATCATCTCAATTTTCCATTTTTCTAATTCATACACGCAAGAAATTGTTTTCAGGACTACACTCAACAAAAACAGGGTGGCTTTAGGTGAAACTTTTCAGCTAACTTTTACTTTAGAAAATGCCGATGGCAGAAAATTTACACCGCCCGCGTTAGACGATTTTTTTGTGGTGGGCGGCCCCAACCAATCATCAAACATGCAGTTCATTAATGGCAGCATGAGCCGTTCCATGAGTTTCTCATATTATCTGCAACCTAAGAAAGAAGGCACTTTCAGCATAGAGCCTGCTTATATTGATGTGTCGGGCAGGAACTTAAAATCGAATAGTGTTTCGGTAGAAGTAGTAAAACAAGGCAGTGCCGGGCAAGGCAGCAACCAAGGTGGAAAGCCTGCCACTTTAGAAGACCAAATTGCGGAAAATGTTTTTGTGATGATGGTGTTAGATAAGAATGAAGTGTATCAGGGCGAGCAGGTAACAGCAACCTTCAAGCTTTACACCAGAATGCAAATTGGCAATGTTACTTTTTCTAAAGTGCCTGCATTCAGCGGTTTCTGGACACAAGATTTGGAAAATGTACAAAACATTCAGTTCAGCAAAGAAGTATATAAAGGTGTGCAATTCGATGTGGCTACACTGAAAAAAGTTGCGCTGTTTCCGCAACGCCCGGGCGATTTAGATGTAGATGCTATGGAGCTGGAAACTGTAGTGCGGGTGCAATCGAAAGGAAGGCAGCGCAGCATGTGGGACGATTTTTTTGCCACCTATCAGGATGTGCCTTTTAAAATGCAAAGCAACAAAGCAAGGGTGAAAGTAAAAGCCTTACCTAATGCTAATAAACCCAATAGTTTCAACGGTGTGGTGGGCGCTTTTAATATGGATGTGAAAATGGATAAAACCGAAACCAATGTTGACGACCCTATTACATTAAGCATCAAAATTTCGGGCGATGGCAATATTAAAATGATTGAAAAACCCGTATTTGAATTACCCAAAGACTTTGATGTGTTCGACCCTAAAACAAACGAATCGGTAACGAAGCGCAACAATAATGTAACGGGTTATAAAACTTTCGATTTTTTATTGGTGCCGCGCAGGCCAGGCTCATTTAAAGTGCCATCGTTTTCATTTTCTTATTTCGATATCAACAAGAAAGATTACGTAACGCATAACTCGCCCGAGTTCACTGTTAAAGTTACCGGACAAGCTTCTGCCAGCACTTCGCAGCAAGTTACAGGCATTAAAAAAGAAGAAGTTGAATTGTTGGGCGAAGATATCCGCTTCATAAAATCTACCGCATCGTTTCAGCAAAAAAATAGTGTGTTTTTCGGAACAGCATTGTTTACAGGTGCGTATATAACGCCTTTTATTTTATTCATTGGTTTGCTGCTGTATAAGCGTAGAGACGATGAGTTGAAAGGCAACACTACTTTGCTGAAAAAGAAACAAGCTACCAAAGCGGCAGGCAAGCGTTTGGCTGAAGCCAGGAAACATTTGCAGGCCAACGATAAGAAGAAATTTTATGACGAAACCGCCAAAGCGCTTTGGGGCTATTTAAGCGATAAGCTGAATATTCCGCAAAGCGAATTATCTAAAGAAACGGCTACTGTGACATTAGTAAATAAAGGTGTTGCCGCTGAAACAGGCAAAAAAATATTTGCTGTAATTGAAGATTGCGAAATGGCGTTGTTTGCTTCAGTTTCAGGCGGAAGTATGGATGCCACATACAGCAGCGCGGAAAGTATTATTAACGAATTGGAATCGCAATTGAAATGAGAAATATCGTAACCCTTATCATATTCTTTTTGGCAAATACGGTTGCGGTATTTGCTCAAAACCCCCAACAACTTTTTAATGAAGCTAATGAGTTGTATAAGCAAAAAGAATATGAGCAAGCCGCTCAGGTATATGAGAAAATCGCAACGTTGGGCTATGAGTCGGCAGAGGTATATTACAACTTGGGTAATTGTTATTATAAAACCAATCAAACCGGATTAACCATTTTAAATTACGAGCGTGCCAAAAAAATTGAACCCGATAATGATGATGTTGAGTTTAATTTAAAGCTTGCCGGATTAAGAGTAAACGATAGGGTGGAAGCGCTGCCACAAATGATGCTGGTTACCTGGTTTAAAAATACTTTAGCCTCACAAACCGCTAATGGCTGGGGTAAAACCGCATTAGTTTTATTATGGCTGGCGTTGATAGCGGGTATTATTTTTTTATTTGCCAATAAGTTTTTGGTAAAACGCATTTCATTTCTTTCGGCAGTATTATTTTTAATGGTTTCGTTGTTGTTTTTGTTGATTGCTTTCAGGCAAAATACTTTTGAAAAAACCAATAAGCATGGTGTGGTAATGGTTACCAATACCTACATCAAAAGTGCACCCGAAAATAATGCCGTTGATTTATTTATCCTGCGTGAAGGCGTAAAAGCTGCCATCTTAGAAGAAGCAGGCGATTGGCAAAAAATAAAACTGGCCGATGGCAAAGTGGGTTGGATTAAGCGTAATGATATGGAAGTGATATAAAAACGCACAACTTTGCTTTTGTGCTCTTTATATGTTCTGCAAGGCATTTGGAATTGGAGATAGGTAACGAATCTTTTAGATAATTTTTCTTTAAACAGTTTCTTAGCAATTTCCATTAGGCATTTGGGCTATTCCTGAAATTTGAAAGAATAATCTGTAAATAACTTCTTTCCATACCTGCAAAAAAGTATTTTTGCGCCATGTCTCAACTATACGTTTACAACAGCTTAACCCGTCAGAAAGAATTATTTCAGCCTATTAACCCGCCATTTGTAGGCTTGTATTTATGCGGACCAACCGTATATGGCGAACCACATTTAGGTCATGCGCGTCCCGCGGTTACGTTCGATGTGGTGTTCAGATATTTAAAGCATTCAGGCTACAAAGTACGCTTTGTAAGAAACATTACCGATGTTGGTCATTTGGTGAACGATGCCGATGAGGGAGAAGATAAAATTGCGCAGAAAGCAAGAGTAGAGCAATTAGAACCTATGGAAGTAGCGCAGCACTACACCAATAAATACCATGAAGCCATGCAGCAACTCAATGTGCTGCCTCCCGGTATTGAGCCTCGTGCCAGCGGACATATTCCCGAGCAAATTAAAATGATTGAAGAAATAATTGCCAATGGTTTTGCTTATGAAATAAACGGTTCGGTATATTTCGATGTGATGAAATACAATGCTTTTCATCAATACGGAAAACTGTCGGGTAGGGTAGTGGAAGAGTTGGAAGCGGGTGCAGGTAACGAGCGCAGAAGTTTGGAAGGGCAAGATGAAAAACGTAATGCCAATGACTTTGCACTTTGGAAAAAAGCATCGCCCGAACATATTATGCAGTGGGATTCTCCGTGGGGCAAAGGCTTTCCCGGTTGGCATATAGAATGTAGTGCTATGAGCAGCAAATATCTGGGACAAACTTTCGATATACACGGTGGCGGTATGGATTTGCTGTTTCCGCATCACGAATGTGAAATAGCGCAAAGCGTAGGCAGTTGTGGTAAAGAGCCTGTGCGCTACTGGCTGCACAATAATATGATTACCATTAACGGACAAAAAATGGGCAAGTCGCTGGGCAATGCCGTAAACCTTGAACAGTTTTTTACAGGCAATCACCCGCTGCTGGCAAAAGGTTACAGCCCCATGACCATTCGCTTTTTTATTTTGCAATCGCATTACAGAAGCACTTTGGATTTTTCTAACGATGCGCTCACCGCTGCTGAAAAAGGCTACAAGCGATTGATGAATGCTTTAGCTGTTTTAAATACACTTCAGCAAAGTAAATCTTCTGTTGAAACAAACGGTAATCTTGAAGATGAAATTGAAAAGCTGTGTGTGGAATGTACACGCTATATGAACGATGATTTTAATACTGCTATGGTATTGGCTAACCTGTTCGAGTTAGCTTCAAAAATAAATTCGTTCAAAGACAAGCATTTGGATATAGACAGCATCAGCGAAAGCAGTTTCAGTTTTCTGAAAAAAACATTTAATGATTTTGTGGTGAATATTTTAGGCTTAAATGCAGAAGAAGAAAAAGACAATGGCGTTACCGATGATTTAATGCAGTTGCTTATTGATATTCGGAATGAAGCGAGAGCTAAAAAAGATTATGCCACTACCGACAAAGTGCGCGATGAACTGAAAAAAATAGGCATACAACTGAAAGACGGAAAAGAAGGAACAGCGTGGAGCTATGTTTAAACAGGGACGTAGCAGATTAGTCAATGAAAAAATATATCCGGGTGAAAACAAATTATACATCACACATCATACATTATAAATCGTTCCTGTTGCTATGGACTATGGTCTATGGACTATGGACTTTTTCCTCCTGCGATTCCGATACTTCCGATAAAACTGAACAGCCTGAAACGCTTGTTGTAACTGACAACATTGACGTTCCGAAATTCAATCCCGATTCTGCATATAACTATGTGGCGCAGCAGGTAGCTTTTGGAGCGCGCGTACCTAACAGCGAAGCTCATGCAAAATGTGCCGAATGGCTGGCAGCAACACTGGCTCAGTTTTCTGATACCTTAATTGTTCAGAATGGACAAGCAAAGGCCTATAACGGTACGATACTGAATTTTAAAAATATCATTGCTTCGTTCAACCCTGAAAACAAAAAGCGAATCATATTAGCCGCGCACTGGGACACTCGTCCATACAGCGACCAGGACAAAGACCAAAGCAAATGGCGCACGCCCATTGATGGTGCTAATGACGGTGGCAGCGGTGTGGCAGTATTGTTAGAATTAGCAAGAGTATTGAACAGCAACAAACCCGAACTGGGCATTGATATTATTTTATTCGATGCCGAAGATTACGGACAACCCACTTTCAGCGATTTACCGCAAGCGGAAAATTCTTATTGCTTGGGTTCGCAGTACTGGAGCAGAAACAAGCATGTACCAAACTATACTGCAAAATATGGTATTCTGTTAGATATGGTTGGCGCGAAAAACAGCACGTTTTTGTTAGAAGGTTTTTCCATGCAGGTACACCCCGATTTGATGCGAAAAGTCTGGAACAAAGCACATCAGTTAGGACACACACAATATTTTCTGTTTCAGAAAACTTCGCCCATTACTGACGACCATTATTATGTATCAACCATTGCCAATATTCCCATGATAGATATTATTTCGCTGCATCCGCAAAACCTGTATTCGTTTCACGAAAGCTGGCATACGCAAAACGATAATCTTTCAGTAATAGATAAAAATGTGTTGGCTGCCGTAGGCGAAACACTGCTGCATGTTGTTTTTCTGGAAGATAAAGGCAAGTTTTAATTTTTTGTAGCTTTATTCCGGTAAAAATTCATTACAATAATGACTTCAACTATTCAGGGCATTTCTTACTTAGAGCGTTTTTTGTTGGTGTATGGAATTTTAACACTACGCTATGCACTTTTTGCAGGGCTGTTGTATTTGCTTTTTTACACATGGAAAAAGCGCGATTTTCTTTACAAAAAAATTCAGCATAAATTTCCCGAGCCTGAAAGAGTGTGGTTTGAAATTAAGTACTCTTTATCTACGTTCGCCATCTTTGGTGTAATGGCTTGCGCCTTGCATTGGCTTACAAAAAATGGTTACACGCAGATTTATACCGATTTTAATGAGCGTAGCGTTGGCTATTTTATTGTTTCGTTAATTGGTATGATTGTGGTACACGACACTTACTTTTATTTCACACACAGGCTTATGCACTTGCCGGGCATTTTTGAAGTAGTGCATAAAGTGCATCATCGCTCATACAACCCCACGCCTTTTGCCTCTTTTTCTTTTCATCCTATAGAAGCAGTGGTAGAGTTTGGTATTGTTTACGTAGTGGCATTTTCATTTCCTATTCACAGTTTTGTGATTTTCGGCTTCACCATGTTTATGATGGCAAATAATGTTTTAGGGCATTTAGGATTTGAATTGTATCCTAAAGGGTTTACCAAAAACAAACTTACTTTTTGGCTCAATACTTCTACCAATCACAACATGCACCACAAATATGTAAACTGTAATTATGGGCTGTACTTCAATATTTGGGACAGGTTGCTGAAAACCAATCACAAAAAATATCACGAAACTTTTGATGAGGTTGCCGGCAGAAAAAAAGAAGTGGCGCATGAGGCTGAGCTACAACAGTTAGCCTGAAACTTTTTCCATTAACGCTTTTTGTATTTTTGATTATTCCGAACAATTAATCCATCACGTTAATGATTACTGTTAATCCCAAAGAAATTGCCACTAAAGATTTACACGAATTTATGTTGAGTAGTATCGCCCCGCGCCCTATTGCTTTTGCCAGTACTGTAAATGCCGAAGGGCAGCCCAATTTAGCTCCGTATAGTTTTTTCAATTGCTTTAGCTCCAATCCGCCCATCTTGGTTTTTTCCTCCAATCGCAGGGTGCGCGATAATTCTACAAAAGATACTTTAAGCAATATTGAAGCCACCAAAGAAGTGGTGATAAATGTAGTAAGCTACAATTTTGTGCGCCAAATGGCGCTGGCAAGTATTGAATATGCCAGCAATATCAACGAGTTTGAAAAAGCAGGCTTTACGCCATTACTTTCTGAAACAGTAAAGCCCTATCGTGTGGCTGAATCGCCCGCGCAATATGAATGTAAAGTCATTGATATTATCCGCTTGGGCAATGAAGGTGGCGCAGGCAATTTATTTATTTGCGAAGTACAGCTTTTGCATATTCATAAAGCGGTATTGAATGAGCAAGGCAAAATAGATGCAAACAAAATAGATTTATGCGGAAGAATGGGCGCCAATAATTATGTGCGTGCATCGGGCAATGCTGTTTTTGAATTGAGCCAGCCTGTAAACCGAATAGGTATTGGCTTCGATAACCTGCCGCCTGCTGTCCGTTTCAGTAAAGTATTAACCGGAAATGATTTGGCTAAATTGGCTGCCGTAGAAACATTGCCTTCTGAAAAAGAGCTTAAAGAAACCCGTGTGGAATTTTCTAAAATGCCGGGCAATATGCAATCGGAAGAAACCATTCATGAATTTGCCAAAGATTTACTGGCAAAAGGCAATGTGAACGAAGCGTGGAAGGTTTTGTTGTCAATGAGTTAGTTGGAATGGATGGGATAAGTTGTGAATGCTGAAAGCATGAATCTTGGTGAGACGTAGGCTGTGCCTACGTCTAGGAGGTAATTGAGGCACAAGTCGCAAACGCTACAAAAGCTATGCTACAGACTTGCGCCAGTGGAGAAAGACCCTTATTTCAGGCAGTTGTATAGCGAGAAGAGTATGTATTTGAGTAAGTAGGGTTTTTAAGACCATAGACGATAGTCCATAGACCATAGTAAGAAAAGTTGTAGAGTTTTTCTATGCTTGCTTGAATTTACTTTTTCAGAAAAATCTTTAGTTTCAGAAAATATCTGAAATGTGCAAGGAAATTAGCGGCAACTCTATGACGACAGTGCGAACTTTAAACTACTTACATTAAATGACAGAAAAGGGAAAGACACAATTTTTTATCAAGGGACTTACTGACTACTCAGAAGAAACAATCATCACAGAAATTAAACGAGTGGCGGCTTTGATAAAAGATGAATATATAACAATAAAGGAGTTCAACAAATACACAAAAGCAAATGCTTCCACTATACAAAGAAAGTTTGGTGGCTGGCAAAAAGCTTTGGAGGCGAGTGGTCTTTCTCACAGGTATAATGGAAAACCTGTTACAGAGAAAATGAAGAATCAAGCCGGCAAAGGAATTAGTAACGAAGAGTTCTTAATGGAAATTAGAAGAATAGCCGAGAAGCTACAAAAGAGTTCAATTACACATTCTGACTTTAACAACAATTCTATATACAGTTCTGCAACTATTGCAAAACGATTTGGAAACTGGGACATAGCAATTAAAGAGGCAGGTTTAAAGTCGCACATCCGACCTCCATTATCTGAACAAGATATGTTTGAGAACATTTTAAATGTTTGGACTCACTATGGGAGGCAACCTACATACAAAGAAATGAACATTAAACCGTCAATCATTACAGGGAAAACATATGAAAATAGATTTGGGACATGGAGAAGGGCTCTCTATGCGTTTGAGGAATTTGCAAATAGTGACCAAAATGACAACAATTCAAACGAAACTGAATCTGACCTACAAAAGCAAGTTTTTCCTAAATCAGTGGTTAAAGTAAAGGTTAAGGCAAAGCCAGAGGATATACATAACATACCGTTAGGACTGCGATATAAAGTTCTGCAAAGAGATAGATTTCGTTGTGTCAAATGTGGTAGAAGCCCAGCAGTTGAATTAAATATTGTTTTGCATGTTGACCACAAATTACCATTCTCTCTTGGAGGTAAAACAATCATGGATAACCTTCAGACAACTTGCCAAGAATGTAATTTAGGAAAAGGAAATAGGGACAATGAATAACATAAAAACAATAGACAGAGGAAGCAGAGCAGTCGCTAACAAGGATGGCTACCTCAATCCCCCCACTGGTAGTAGCATCCGCTACTACCCAAAATAAAACTATAGCGTCCGCTTAGAAGATTGGTATGGTTAGAAAACGCACAATAATGGTGCATTAAACAAAAAATATCTGCAAATTTCAAACGCGTTTCAAAATGAATAATCACTAACTTTCCGCTATGGTATTTGTAACAGGCGCCAACGGTATGTTGGGTTCGCAATTAGTAAAATATTTAATTCAGCGTGGCGAAAAAGTGCGCGCCTTAAAACGTAACTCAAGCGATTTGTCGTTGCTGAAAGGCTGTGAAAATAAAATTGAATGGATTGAAGGCGATATACTGAACATTGGTTCAATAGAAGAAGGCTTGCAAGGCGTTTCAAAAGTATATCATGTGGCAGCCACCATTTCTTTTGCTGCTGCCGAAAAACAGCGCATGTACAAAACCAATATTGAAGGCACTGCCAATGTGGTTAATTGTTGCCTCGATGCCAATATTGAAAAACTATTGCACGTAAGTTCGGTTTCAGCATTCAGCAATGCCAAAGAAAATATTTTACTCAATGAAGAGGCGCAATGGGAAGAAGACGATATTCATTCGGGCTATGCCGAGTGTAAGTTTTTAGGCGAAATGGAAGTGTGGCGGGGCATGGCCGAAGGCTTAAAAGCTGTAATTGTAAATCCATCGCTTATTGTGGGGCCGGGCTGGTGGAACGGGAACGGCCCAAGCGCTATCTTCAAAAAAATTGACCAGTGGCTTCCTACTTATACCGGTGGCACCAATGGTTTTGTAGATGTGCGCGATGTGGCAGCCACCATGATTGAATTAATGAACAGCGATATTACAAACCAACGCTTTGTAATAAGTGCCGAAAACCTGACTTACCACGAATACTTCAGCATAATAAGCGAAGCATTAGGAAAACCGAAGCCATCTTTAAAAATAAGTAACAGCATGGGCGTTGCGGTAAGCTGGTTTGATGTCATACGTGCATTCATTATGCGCGACCAACGCCTTATTACTCCCGAAATGGTGAAAATTGCTAATAAGAAAATGTTGTTCGATAACGGGAAGTTGCTGAAAGCTGTCAATTATAAGTTTCGCCCCATGGAAGAAACCATAAAAGATACGGTGGCAGTTTACTTGGAAAATAAAAAACAAAACTCGCCTTTCGGTAGTTTTGATTAAATATTTGGTAGTTTTAGTCGTTCAGCGGCATGTTAAGAACTGCCACTTTTAATTTTTAGATAATATTGGCTTAATAGAATTAACAACAAACCTGTCTTAATTTTACAGTGTAAATATTTGCATGTGAGTTCATTAATGAAAATACTTTTAGTAGATGACGAACCAGATATTCTGGAGTTTATTCGTTACAACTTAGAAAAAGAAGGTTATACTGTTTATACTGCCGAAAATGGCAAAAAAGCAATTGAACTGGCACAACGTGTAATTCCGCATTTGATATTGTTAGATGTGATGATGCCCGAAATGGATGGCATAGAAACATGCCGCGAATTGCGCACCATGCAAGAGTTTAAAAACACTTTAATTGCATTTTTAACCGCTCGCAACGAAGACTATTCTCAAATAGCCGGCTTCGATGTGGGTGCCGATGATTATATCACCAAGCCTATTAAGCCCCGCGTTTTAATTAGCCGAATTAAAGCATTGCTTAGAAGATTTACTGCCGAAACTACCGAAGACAATGTGAAGTTGGGCAATATTGAAATTGACCAGGAAAAGTTTATGGTTTATAAAGATGGTGTTGAATTAAATCTTCCTAAAAAAGAATTTGAACTGTTATCGCTATTAACCTCTAAGCCTGGCAAAGTATTTTCAAGAAAAGAAATTCTGAATAAAATTTGGGGCAACGATATTATTGTGGGCGACCGCACCATAGATGTACACATTCGCAAGCTACGCGAAAAACTAGGCGACAATTATTTTAAAACTATTAAGGGAATTGGTTATAAATTTGACATATAACACAAGCCCCCAATTATGAAAGACCTCTCCCCCAGAGAGATTGCCCTGTACACCTCTTTAGTATTATCGCTCATTCTGTTTGGGTTGATATTACTCTTTAACTATACTTTGAAACTGCATTTCGATTGGTATTACTTATCCGTAATTCCTGTTTTAATCTTCGGAAGCTCATTTATTATTTTCAGTTTTTTTATTGAAAATTTTATTTACAAAAAAATTAAAGTCATTTATAAAAACATCAACGATCTTAAAGCCGGCAAAGGCTCACGCAGCATTAAAATAGATTTCAATACCGATATTATTAATCAGGTAAATTCTGAAGTAAAAGAATGGGCCGAAATAAAAGCCCGTGAAATTGAAGTGTTGAAACGTGCCGAAGAATACCGAAAAGATTTTATTGGCAACGTATCGCACGAATTAAAAACCCCTATTTTTTCTATTCAGGGTTATATAGAAACCTTGCTCGATGGCGGCTTGGAAGATGAGAGAATAAACCGCACCTATTTAGCCAAAGCTTCGCAAAATGTTGAGCGATTACAAACTATTATTGAAGACCTGGAAACTATTTCACAACTCGAAACCAATAATATTCCTTTAGATATCGACAGGTTTGATATTGTAGAATTGATCAAAGAGGTATTTGAAAGTTTAGAAGTGCAAGCCGAAAACAGAGGCATTGGCTTGTCTTTTAAGCAAGGGCACGATAAACCCACTTTTGTACTGGCCGATAAAGAACGGTTTCGTCAGGTACTTACTAATTTGGTGAATAACTCTATAAAGTATGGCAAGCAAGATGGCAAAACTGCCGTTGGCATTTATGATATGGACGAAAACTATCTGGTAGAAATTAGCGATGATGGCATTGGCATTTCTCTAGAACATTTACCCCGCTTGTTCGAGCGTTTTTACAGGGTAGATAAACATCGTTCGCGCGAAATGGGTGGCTCTGGTATTGGTTTGGCTATTGTAAAACATATTGTTGAAGCGCATCATCAAACCATTAATGTGCGCAGCACACCCAATGTGGGTACTACCTTTGGCTTTACGATTAAGAAGGCACGATAGGTTTTTCAGCATGATATTTATCATCTTCAGCAATTAGAAAAAATTGCGTTCTTTGTATTGGTTAAAACAATTGTAATGCCTTTCGAAAACTCCCTCGCATTTGCCCAACAACTAGATAAAGAAGATACTTTATCGCATTTCAGAAATCAATATTTTGTTCCTGAAAAAGACGGCAAGCCAATAGTTTATCTCTGCGGAAATTCTTTAGGTTTGCAACCTAAAATTACTTCAGCTTATTTACAACAAGAACTGGAAGACTGGAAAAACCATGCGGTAGAAGGGCACTTCGAGGCAAAAAATCCCTGGTTTAAATACCATCATTTTTTTACAAAGGCTGCCGATATTGTGGGCGCACTGCCCAATGAAGTGGTGGTAATGAACACGCTTACGGTAAACCTGCATTTAATGATGGTCTCGTTTTATCGTCCACAAGGCAAGCGTTATAAAATTTTGATGGAAGGCGGTGCTTTTCCCAGCGACCAATATGCCGTAGAAAGCCAGTTGAATTTTCATGGGTATAATTATCCCGAAGGTGTAATTGAATTGAAACCCCGTGCAGGCGAATACACTTTAAGAACCGAAGATATTTTAAATACCATTGTACAACATGCCGATGAGATTGCTTTAGTGATGATGGGAGGTGTAAACTACTATACCGGACAATTATATGATTTAAAAACCATTACCGAAGCCGGACATAAAGCAGGTGCTATGGTGAGCTTTGATTTGGCACATGCTGCGGGCAATGTGCCTTTGCAACTGCACGATTGGAAGGTAGATTTTGCGGTGTGGTGCAGCTACAAATATTTAAACTCGGGGCCGGGCGGTCCGGGCGGTGTTTTTGTACATGAACAACATGGCAATAATACCGATACAGTACGTTTTGCAGGTTGGTGGGGTAATGAGGAAAGCACGCGCTTTTTAATGCAGCCCGGCTTTAAAGCACAAAAAGGCGCTGCGGGTTGGCAATTGAGCAATGCGCAGGTGCTGGCAATGGCGGCACACAAAGCATCGCTCGATATTTTTTCGCAAACCACCATGCAGGAGCTAAGAAACAAAAGCCTGTTGCTTACCGGCTTTTTAGAATTTTTGCTGAAAGAAAAAATAAATAACCATCAGTTAGATATAAAAATTATTACGCCCGGAAACAGCGATGAAAGAGGCTGCCAGCTTTCGTTACTCACCGGAAGCAACGGCAGGAAAATATTTGAAAAGCTAACGGCCAATGGCGTTGTTGCCGACTGGCGCGAACCCAATGTTATTCGCATAGCACCCACGCCTATGTATAATACTTTTGAAGACGTATATCGTTTTGTGGCGTTGTTGTAGTTTTTTTGAAATTCTGCTTTCAATTTAATTTACTGGTAATTTTTTCTAACACCATCGTAAATTGTAACCACCACATGACATTTAAAGATTGAAAATCTTTAGCTTTCGGGATATGGAAATCCTGAGCAGCAGGTACGACATCAGAACTTATAGCTTGTTGTAACCATTATGGTAACATTTATTATCTTTACACAGAGCCATGAGAGTAATTGCCGTAAGCACGCTTAAAAAAATTTGGGAAAAATATCCGGCAGCAGAGCAGTCAATATGGTCGTGGCATGAAGAAGCAGAAAAAGCGGAATGGAACAATCTTAATGAGTTGAAGGAGCAATACCGCAATGCTTCGGTTCTGAATGATAAGCGGGTTGTGTTCAATATTCACGGAAATTCCTTTAGGTTAATTATTGATATTGAATACCGCTTAAAAATAAGTTTCATTGTGTGGTTTGGGACACATAAGGAGTATGATAAAATTGACGCAAAAAATATAAGCTATGTTAAAGCCAATAAAAAATAAAACTCAATATGAAGACGCTCTTGAGCGCATTTATAAACTGATGCAAAAAAAACTGAAAGCAGGAACAAAAGAAAGCGATGAGCTTGAAATACTTGCATTGCTGGTAAAGGAATATGAAAACGAACATTTTCCTGTGCCCAAACCAAATCCGGTTGAGGCAATACGTTTTCGCATGGAACAAATGCAGATGTCAGAAGCGGAACTTTCGCAGGCATTGGGCTACCGCAGCCGCAAATCAGAAATTTTATCGGGGAAAAGAAAACTCAGTCTGGGAATGATACGCAAGCTGCATGAAGTTTTAAATATACCTGCCGAAGTGCTGATACAGGCATACTGATTATTAGTTCCGAACAGCAGGGGGAAGATATAATACACCGCTACGCTGATGCCTGTAGCTGAAAGCACAGCTACTTATTCAGCTTTGCTTTTAAAATTGCTATACTTTTTAATACGGTTTTTGTATTAGGGTGCTGTTCTCCTGATTTTTTAATGAGGATTTTTAATCCCTTTTCCAAATATTCAATAGCTTTGTTGTATTTCTCTTTTGAACGCCAAGCCTCACCGAGGTTACTATAGCACATGGCAACGGTAGGGTGTTCTTCTCCGTGATATTTCTTATTTATGGCTAATGCCTTTTCCAAGTATTCAATGGCTTTGTCGTATTTCTTTCTTGAATACCATCCCGAACCGAGATTATTATAGCTCGTGGCAATAGCAGGGTGTTCTTCTCCGTAATATTTCTTATTTATGGCTAATGCCTTTTCATCGTATTCAATGGCTTTGTCGTATTCTCCTTTTGAACGCAAAGTCGCACCGAGATTATGATAACACATGGCAATAGTAGGGTGTTCTTCTCCGTAACAATTCTTATTTATGACTAATGCCTTTTCCAAGTATTCAATGGCTTTGTCGTATTCTCCTTTTGAACGCAAAGTCGCACCGAAGTTATAATAACACATGGCAATAGCAGGGTGTTCTTCTCCGTAATATTTCTTATTTATGGCTAATGCCTT
>CAYSGX010000003.1:0-2797 GCA_964430605.1 uncultured Chitinophagaceae bacterium | reverse complement strand
TATTTCTTATTTATGGCTAATGCCTTTTCCAAGTATTCAATGGCTTTGTCGTATTCCCCTTTTGAATGCCATACCAAACTGATATTATTATAGCGTATAGCAATATCAGGGAACTTTTCTCCGTGATATTTTTTATCTATGACTAATGCCTTCTCAAAGTATTCAATGGCTTTGTCGTATTCCCCTTTTGAATACCATGCCAAACCGAGATTACTATAGCGTATGGCAATATCAGGACGTTCTGTTCCATGATACTTCTTATCTATAGCTAATGCCTTTTCAAAGTATTCAATAGCTTTGTCGTATTCCCCTTTTGAATGCCATGCCAAACCGAGATTATTATAGCGTATGGCAATAGCAGGATGTTCTTCTTCATGATATTTCTTGTCTACGGCTAATGCCTTTTCGAAATATTCAATGGCTTTATCGTATTCCCCTTTTGAACGCCATGCCGCACCGAGATTATTATAGTGTATGGCAATATGGGTGTGTTCCTCTCCATGATATTTCTTGTCTATAGCTAATGCCTTTCCCAAGTATTCAATGGCTTTGTCGTATAACCCCAATTGGTTTGATATGATACCTGCTCCATTCAGGTATAATGTATCGGAAGCATTTATTTTAGCGGCTAATTCAAAATATTCCAATGCCTTCGGATATTCAAATTTCAGCCTGCTTATTTTACCAAGCTCATAATAAGTAGAAGCGGTCTCTTTAATGCTGTCTTGTGCGGATATTTTCAGGAGTTCTTCGGCTTTATCGTAATCGCCTTTTTCAATCTCGGCTAAGGCATCGGCTTTGAGCGTATCATTTTCTTTTTGTGCGTTTAATAACTTTTCTAATTCTTCTTTATCCTTTTTCTGCTGTTCAATAATATCCTTATCGGAGGCTAATTGTTTTTTCAGGTTTTCTATTTCTCCTTCCAGCAAATTAACCTGTTTGATTTTTACTGCTGCTGAGAGAGCATTGCTTCTTAACTCTTTTAATTCTGTTTCTTTTTCTGCAAGCATTTTCACAAGCCGATTGACAGAATCACTTTGCATAGCCGGCATTTGTATATTGATAGTTGGATTAAAATGCTGCTGTTGCTGCGGGTTATTGGTAATGCTTACAGGAACGGATGTATTTTGTTTGTTTCCGCCTAAATTATTTTCCTCTTTATTCGCGCTTTTGCGGGTATAGTAAACGCCAATAATTGCAACTATTAGTCCAAATATGGTAAGCAATCGGTTGGTATCATTGCTGAACCAATCAGATATGGTTTGAAAAATATCCATCGGCAGATTTTCGGGTAAATATAATGACAGCAAGCAGAGATGTTGCATTGTGCTAATGTTTTATGTTCTGTTTATAGTAATACTTTCGCTGTTCGGCAGGTTTCATACAGCATAGCAAACTTCAAAAAACCATTTTCTTTTGCCTCACCCTAAAAATCATAAATCCCTACTCCACCCTCACCCTAACCCCCTCGCTATGCGAAGCAAACTCTGGCGCATACATACATTGAATGGTAGTGATGCCGTTGCTGAAATCGCCTTTGTGGGCAATGCGTAGCGGATACTCAAATACATAAGTGCCTTTAGGCAGGCGGTCGAAGAAGAAATGCGTAGCGGCATCGCGGGTGCTTTCGTAATAGCCCAAGCCGCCCTGATACTTGTATTGCGATAAAACATTCGTGGGTTCAAAGCCCGAAGCACGCATGTCTTTCATGTGCACATATTCCATATCGCGGTCAACGCGCAGTTCGATGCGCACTTTAATTAAATCGCCCGCTTGCAGCTTGGTGGCGGCAGTTACAGGCGTAATGCGCTGACCACTTTTGGTGTTCTCTTGCAGGAACAGTTGCTTTTTCAGTTGCAGGGGCGTGGTGGCAGGCGTTATTTTATCCAACTGCTCAAAATATTGCCAATACAATGCGCCCCACGAAATGCCTTTGTCTTTTTTGGTAAGCGTAACGCTGCCCATGTCGGGAGTGATTTCGTTTTTCTGCCAAGAGGTTTTAAAATAGCCAGTTCCGACCTCCCCCTTGCCCCCTCCAAAGGAGGGGGAAATTGTGCCATCGTTCACGACTTGGTGCGAACCCACAGTAATATCCACCAACGCATCGGAAGCAAGCCAGTTTGTTCCGCTTAACAACAAAGCGTAGCAGGCATCAGAGGTTGATTTGCTGTTGCTCCATGCGTTGGTTTGCTTGTTTTTCAGAAGCCATACGCGCAGTTCGTCAACGGCAGCTTCGTTTTTGGCAACTTCGTCAAACGCTTCAATCATCAATGCCTGCATTTCAATCTGCGCCTGATACCAATAGTAGCCCCGCGCCAAATCTTTCCAATACATACCCAATTCCTCGTTCTTCACTGCGGTTTCTTCCAACGAGCGCATAATTAATGGCGGTGTTTTGGTATTGCCTGCACGATGCAACGCCAACGCGAGCATCCCTTTCATATATTGGTTTTGCTTGTTCCAGTATTTTTCCGCCTGCTGCATATAATAATTGTATGCCTCTTTGTGCGATGCAGGCAGCGCGACATATTTATTCATAAAGCTGCGGGCATACAGATATTGAATCTGCATATAGCCAATCTGCTGCTCGTCCATTTTCGCCTTATACTTTTTCAAATCTTCATAATGCTCTTTCATTCTGTCATCGCAATAGCGGGTGGCTTTCACCACCATTTGCTTGTAGCGGTTGTTTTGCTCCAACTGGATTACATTCAGCTTATCCAACTTGCCCAAGCCCGTGAGAATATACAGCGTGATGTATTCATTATCTCTCATGCCGCTGAACCACGGAAACCCG
>CAYSGX010000002.1:0-38159 GCA_964430605.1 uncultured Chitinophagaceae bacterium | reverse complement strand
AAGACATTACTGGCCCGCTCAATCGCTAAGTTTTTAAATGTACCTTTTGCTATTGTAGATGCTACGGTATTTACAGAGGCGGGTTATGTGGGAGAAGATGTAGAAAGTATTTTATCGCGCCTGCTGCAATCGTGTAATTATGATGTTGCCAGTGCCGAAAAGGGCATTGTATATATTGATGAAATAGATAAAATTGCCCGTAAAGGCGATAACCCTTCATTAACCAGAGATGTATCGGGTGAAGGTGTGCAACAAGCTATGTTAAAGTTACTGGAAGGTACTGAAGTATTAGTGCCTCCGCATGGCGGTCGTAAACATCCCGAGCAAAAATTAATAAAAGTAAATACCCGTAACGTACTATTTATTTGCGGTGGCGCTTTTGACGGTATCAGCAGAATTATTTCTTCCCGCTTACAATCGCAGGCTATAGGCTTTAAAAGTAGCCTAAGCAGGAAAAATGTAGATAAGGAAAACTTCCTGCAATATGTTAGCCCGTTAGACATAAGGCGTTTTGGCTTAATACCCGAGCTTATTGGCAGATTACCTGTTGTAACACATTTAAACCCCTTAGATAAAAAGGCATTGCTTGCTATTCTTACCCAACCCAAAAATGCCTTAATAAAACAGTATGAAAAACTGTTTGCATTAGAAGGCGTAAAATTAGAATTCAGCAAAGATGCTTTAGACTTTATTGTAGATAAAGCTTATGATTTTAAATTGGGTGCAAGGGGCTTACGTTCAATATGCGAAAGCATTATGACAGACATCATGTTTGAATTACCCTCAGATAAAAACGTGAAGTATTTTATTATTACTGAAGAAGTTTGCAGAGAAAAAGCTAACAAGGAAAAATTAGAGCAACTGAAAGCCGCTTAGAAGGGTTTAGCAGAAACTAAACAGAATACTGAAGTTATCTTTTATTTGGCTTGGCTAATTTTTCTTCTTCTTTCATAGCTTTTTTAGCCTGCTTCTCATATTTATTATATCCAAAAACCTTACTCACTTTTAACCCTAAAGGGATATACCAGTCTCTGTTCAAATCGCCTTTTCTGGCATCAGGAAATCCAAAGGCATCATTGTTCCTATCTCCTGACCTGGCTAATGACGGTGTTGCTAATGTGGCTGCAGTGTTTTTCACATTTCCGTCTAAATCAGTATATGTTACAGGATAAGATGCTGTTTTTCCGCCAAAACCTGTTGCCGCAACTATTGTTGGATTTGCGTCAACAACTGCTTGAAAAGTATTTTGCCTATCGTAATAATATCCCGCCACATCATCTAGGTAATCAGTAAATGTCAATCTGAAACCAATTTCAGCACCAATTACCCATGATTTTTTAATAATAAAGTCTAAATTAACACCCATAGGTATAGCAATTTGCCATAAAGAATATTGCTTTGGCGCAGGTCTGTTAGGAAATTCCGCATCAATAGCATTAGCAGTTTGTCCTTCTGTGCCAATAGGTTGTAGCGGAAACCATAAATCTTTCCCTGTTGCATCATCTTTAAGATATACAGGGTCTCCGGTTAATTCATCTAAGCCTCTAACAATTCTAGCCATTGGGTTATGATGAAAACCTGCAATACCCACATATACCGAAGGCGAAAATTTTTCACCTTTACTTATTCCATACTGTAATAAATGGAAATGTAAGGTTAAGGCTAACTCCTGAACATTATTTCTAAAGTTAGCATATCTGGCTCTTCTCCCTAGATCAGAATCAAAAATATCATCTCCCTGAATTCTTAGCATATTATATCCTAAGCGTGTAGAAAACCATTTTGAAATATTGTACTGACCAAAAACACCCCAAGACCACTGGAATTGACTCTTTTCCATGAATTTGAAAGCCAAATCGCCCAAATAGTTTGATGTGCCACCGAAAACTCCTACTTCCCAAGTTTTAGCTAATGATGTATAAGCCCCTAAATATGATAAATCTCCCAATTCGCTAAGCTCTTCCAGTTTTTCAATATCAAGTTTCTCGGGAACCAACTTTCCGCTTCCAAGATTATTGTTGATTAAACTTGCCGGATTGAAATATTTAGACTGTAAACCGGCATAATATAATTTATTGTAGGTGTTGATGGCCCTAACCTGCCCTATAGGAAATTCAGGCACTTCAAAGCCTGTTTCATCAATAAAATTGCTGATTACCAAATAGCCAATTCCCGATTTCAGGAAAGAAGCATCGGCAACAACAAAGTTAAACTGTTTTTTATCGGCAGTTAATTGAGCATTTGAAATTACAATGGTGTCCTGCTCTAAAGAGCGATTGGTAGTGTCGAAATAAACCCACTTCAACTGTGCATTTCCCAAAGGAGAAACCGCCCTGTTAAAAAACACTTCAAAAGCAACATTTTGATTGCCTACCTGAGGTATCTCATCATAGTTTTTCACTTCACCGCCTCCCATATTTACTTTATAGATATGCGCGTGAGCGGCAGCAGACGGAGCTCTCAAGAATGGTTCGGCTACTAAAAGTGGTAATTCATTATTCTGAAAAAAGTGGTCGAACGTTGATGAAATATAAGCAGCATCGGTAGATCTGTAGTAGTTATTCGGAATAGATAACTTCTCGCCTTTTCCTTGAATACCAAAACTGATTTCCCTTATAATAGTATCGGTAGAAGCATTAATCTGATAATTACCAAAAATAGAGTTTTCAGTAATTTTTGCAGAATATTTTCTTTGTGTATTATCATATAAGCCAAACACGGGGGTATTTGAAGGAATACCTTTATCTATTCCGTAAACCACGTTATTGGTAATCACGTTGTTAGAAAAGTTTACATTTAAGATATTATCCTGAAAATTTTCAAAGAAAACCGAACCCCAGTTATTAATAAAATTATTATTGGTAAAGTTTAAGTTACTTACTTTATCGGTTTGCCCTAAAAATGCACCTAAAGGCATAGAAACTACAATGGCAGATTCACCAGTGGTAACATCTCTAAATAAAGTGTTTTTAACATTTACATTTGCTCTGTACCAATTCATTTCAAAGTTTAAAGGCATTGACAACTTTGAGAATTTAGCATAATTAATATTTATATCAGCACCTTCACTTCCTCTGATTACTATACCGGCACCTCTGTATTCATTGTCTTTACTGGCAAAGGTTACAAAAGCATTAGGCTCACCGGTTACATTGATACCGCCTTCTAAAACCAAAGTAGAAGTATGGTTAAATAATACCACAGCATTCTTTTCAATATTCAAGGTAACACCTTTGCTGATTTTAACGTTGTGGTTTACCACATACACCTTGCCCGAACGAAGTGTTAATGAACTCTCTACAAACCCCTCTAATATGGTGGTATCACCGGTTTGTGCCGATACAGGGAATGAGAAAGCCGCAGTTAAAAGAACAATCATCAACTTGATGAGAGATTTCTTTTTGGTTATTAGTTTATTATACATGATAGTTGGCTTTTATAATGCTTTAATTAATTTTAAATACAATTGGATCTACTTTTTTATTCTTTCCATCAGGGCCTTTGATATAGATGTTATCAAAAATATACATATCTCCCGGTGATGCTAATTCAACCAGTTCTTTAGATTTTCCACTGAAATAAGACCCCTTAACCGATTCAGTGAAAATTCCTAAACCATTTCCGTTGATATAAGTCATGTTGTATTCAATAACTCTGAACTTATTATCTACTTCCATGTTTTTGGCATCAATTTCCAAACCTTTCTGCATCTTAAATATTCTGGATGCCATTCCTCCCCCGATTTGATTAAACAAAACTACCTTTGGTGTAGGTAATTCTTTCACTTTAAATACTTCTTCCGCTACTTTTTTATAACCACCTTTTCCATCGGGCACTTCTAATATTACTGTTGCATAACCCAGATTATTTACTCTCGCATAATAACCATCGTCTCCTTTAATTACATTTCCGTTATTAATAGAAACCTTGTATTTATCAGATTTATGTTCAGGATGATAAACGTTTAACGGGTTATTAAGCCCCATATATAAAACATTGTACTCTTTTTGCGAAATAAATGGTTGAGGATTCACCACCTTATACTCCATTTCAAATTTTTTATCCTCAGTCTTATCTTTAGGTTGCTCTCTTAACGTTTTGGTATCTTTTTGTGTTTTGTTACTATCGTCTTTCTTTTCAGGATAACGGAACCTTATCATTCCTTTCATTCTGAATTCTCCGATTTGATCTGTTTTCAGTTTTATTTCGCCCACACCATTATTAAAAAGGAAACTATCAATTATATTGTTATTATCGTCATAAGTATAGATAACAGCGTTAGAGGTTGGAGTGCCACCACCTGAAGACGGTAGCGTTACTCTTGCTACACCATCGTCACCAATATTAAATACATCAAATTTCTTTACTCCTTTTTCCAAATTGAAGGTATCTATTTTAGTACTGGAAGAGGCAACATATTGATAATTAAAGCCTTCCTGAACATTATCGTAGTAGGTTTTAATAACCAAAGCCTCAGCCAACCGAACATCATTTTGAAATTTTGAAAGCAACGCCACTACCGCACTTGATGGCACATTATCGAAATAATAGTTTTCCCAATTGTAAAAAATACCTTTTGCTTTGGGGATTGAATCGGTAGTAACTAAAACAGTGTCCAAAAGAGTTTGTTCTGCTTCAGCTAATAGTGTCATTAATTGCTCTTTAGTAAATGACAGAAGGTTTTTTAATTTTACCGCCTCGCCTTCTTTGATGTAAATTCTGGTGGGTAAGGTAACATCTATTCCTTTTACTAAATGCCCAAACTTAGAATAACCACCGGTTTTTGAAATCAAATCAAACTTTAAATCTTCAATGTATCTTATTGTACTATCGCTATAAAATCTAGCCATTTTCAATTTTTCAGCAATACCACCATACTTGGTATAATCTTGTACACCCAGTCTTTCTACAGTATTAATAATCCTTTCATTTTCTTTATCTAATCTGTAATTGGAGCGCTCCAACGACCTGTTCAAATCTGTAAAGGCTTCTAAAAACTCAACAGGCGAGTTTAATACCGCCATTGCAATGAATATCAGATACATTAGACTGATGAGTTTATACCTTAACGGGTTTTGCGATTTCATTTGCTCTTTAGTGCTTGGTTATAATAAAGGCGATAATTTTCTACTACTTGGTTTGCATTGCTGTTAACATCTTGTCATATACAGAACTTAACTTGGCGATATTAGCATTGAGTTTGCTTAATTCTACTTCATAGCTTTGAGTAGTCTGTGCCATCTTGTCTAATTGTTCCTGAAGATGTGCCGTGTTAGAAGCAGAAGAAAGCTTAGAAACGTTTTGTTCTAACTGTTCAATACTGCTTGATAATTTTTCTACCACAGTAGCATCTAAATTTACTTTTTGAAACAACTCTTCCATTTTTTCAATGTTGGTTGGTTCCTGAGAGGTTAACTGCGGAAATACCTTCTCCCAACGGTACTCATCTTCATCTTTTATTAATTCAAAAGCTGAAATAAAGAATACTATAGCCTCTGTTGCTAAGCCGATAAAAAGCATTTCGTTTGCAAATCTCCAGTTTAAAAACTTGAACATAGCCCCGGTGAGTACTATTGCAGCACCAATACCATAAGCCATATTTAAGGGGCTTAATCTTGCTTTTCTTTTTGCCAATGCCATAATGAAATATTCTTTTTAGTGGTTAAAATTATTAGTTTCTTAAAAAAATGATTTGCTAAAATAAGAGAATAAACTTTAAAACTTAATTATTTTGACCCATAAAAGTAATTTTTTTTTCTAAACAAAACAGAAATGCCCATTTAGATTGCTCTAAACAGGCATTTATTGAATAAATTAAACTCGATTTTAACGAAACCTTAACAACCGGAAATGTTATTCTTTTACAACATCACTGTTTTCCCAAACGCAAAAGTGTTTTCCATGAATAAAAAACAAACAGCTAAGGTTAATGCTAAGGTTACTCTTCCCCAATTCCATTTCTTCCTCATAATCTATATTTTTTTGGTGATAGCATTTAATACGGTAAAACAACTATTTTGTTTCAGCTAAAACTAATAATATTACTTACTGGTATAAAACGCAAGCGGTACAATCATTTCTTCGAGTGAAATACCTCCATGCTGAAAAGTATTCTTAAAGAAATTTACAAAGTGATTGTAGTTGTTGGGATATACTAAATATGTATCTTCCTTGGCAAATACATAGGTAGTACTAACATTAGGTGCCGGCAGAAAAGCCTCACCCGGTTTTTTTATCTCAAAAACGTCTTTCGGTTCGTAATTCAAATTCCTGCCGTTTTTATACCTCAAGTTGGTAGTGGTGTTTCTGTCGGCAATAATTTTGCTTGGGCGTTTTACTCTTATAGTGCCATGGTCAGTAGTGAATACAATATTTACCTTTTTATCGGCTAATTTTCTTAGCATATTAAATAGTGGCGAATGGTCAAACCACGAAAGGGTTAAAGAACGATAGGCTGCTTCATCGCTCGCCAGTTCTTTCAGCACTTCCATTTCGGTGCGGGCGTGTGAAAGCATATCTACAAAATTGTAAACTATCACCACCAAATCGTTATTCAGGTAATTCAGAATATTGTCTTCTAATTGTTTGCCATCGCTGTGATTGGTAATTTTAAAATATTCGCTTTTAATATCGCTGTGAATGGTACGTTTGATATTGTCTTTCAAAAAATCGGCTTCAAACAAATTTTTACCCCCTTCATCGTCATCGTTCTTCCACTTATCAGGATATTTCTTTTGAATATCTAAAGGCAACATACCCGCGAAGAGCGCATTACGCGCATATTGTGTAGCAGTGGGCAAAATACTGTAAAAGCATTCTTCTTCCTGAAAACGAAAAAACTGATTAACTAACGGCTGAATAATTTTCCATTGGTCTAACCGGAGATTATCTATCACCACCAAAAAAGTGGGCGTTTCTTTATTCACTTTCGGAAACACTTTTTTTGCCAATAAATTATGCGACAGTATTGGTGTGGTATCATCGGGTTTGCTGAGCCACTTGATATAGTTTTTCATTACAAACTTATTGAACTCGGTATTGGCTTCCTGCTTTTGCATTTGTAATACATTAGACATTTCAGCCGTATCAGATTTTCCTAAATCTAATTCCCAACGCACCAGTGTTTTGTATATATCTACCCAATCGTTATAACTGCTGCTGTCTTGTATGGTGGCAAATATTTTCTGAAATTCTTTTTGGTAATCGGAAGTAGTTTTAGCGCTTACCAAACGCTTGTTGTCAATTATCTTTTTCAGCGTTAGTAAAATTTGATTGGGCTTAACGGGCTTAATCAAATAATCGGCTATTTGCGAGCCGATAGCCTCTTCCATAATATCTTCAGCTTCGTTTTTAGTAATCATTACAATAGGCAGGTTATTGTCTATTGCTTTAATTTCCATCAGGGCTTGCAAACCCGAAAGGCCGGGCATTGACTCGTCCAAAAAAACCACATCAAACTGTTGTTCTTTGCATGCCTTAACGGCATCGGTACCATTGGTAACCGGATGAACATCGTAGCCTTTTTCTTTCAGGAAAAGTATTTGGGGTTTCAATAAATCAATCTCATCATCGGCCCATAATATATTAATTGAGTTCATGGATATACTTTAATTTTGAACAAAAATAGAATAATTTAATCTTCACCTACCCTGCTTATATCATTGCAAACTGAAAAAAGAAAGATATTAAACGACCCCGTTTACGGATTTATTTCAATTCCTGAAGGAATTGTTTTTCAACTGATTGAACACCCTTATTTTCAAAGGCTCAGGCGCATCGCCCAGTTAGGCTTAACTTACTATGTGTATCCCGGTGCGATGCACAATCGTTTTCAGCATACATTAGGCGCGCTGCATTTAATGGGGCAGGCTATTGATGTATTAAAACTGAAAGGCATTGCGATAACCAACGAAGAAGCAGAAGCGGTTTCAATAGGTATATTAATGCATGATATTGGCCATGGGCCTTACTCGCATACTTTAGAAACCGTATTGATTAAAGGTGTGAACCATGAGTTTTTGTCTAACTGCTTCATGAAAAAGCTCAATGAAGAGTTTAAGGGTAAACTTTCGTTAGCCATAGAAATTTTTAACGACCGCTATCATAAAAAATTTCTGCATCAGCTTATTTCGAGCCAGCTCGATGTTGACCGTTTAGATTATCTGAAACGCGATAGTTTTTATACCGGAGTATATGAAGGCGTTATTGCTTCAGACCGTTTACTGAATGTGCTGAATGTAAAAGACGACCAACTGGTAATTGAAGAAAAAGGCATTTATTCCGTAGAAAAGTTTTTGATTTCCAGAAGGCTGATGTACTGGCAGGTGTATTTACACAAGACTGTTTTAAGTGCCGAATATTTACTAATCAATATTCTGAAACGCGCTAAAGAATTGGCAGGCAAAGGAGCAACGCTTCCTGCTTCAAAGCCTTTACAATATTTTCTGAAAAACAATATTGATAAAACAACTTTCGAGCAAAACAGCGAAGCACTGCACCAGTTCTCATTGCTCGATGATTTCGATTTATTTTCAGCAGTAAAAATGTGGATGAATGAAGACGACAAAGTGCTGGGCACACTAAGCGAAATGCTGGTAAACCGAACACTTTACAAAATAGAAATGAGCAATGCTGAATTTGATACTGCCGGAATTGATATGCTGAAAATTAAAGCAGCCAACGAGTATAATATTTCTTTTGAAGAAGCGGCTTATTTTGTTTTTGCCGAAACTGCTTTCAACAGCGCTTACAACGCTAAAGACGACAGCATTAATATTTTATATAAAGACGACACCACAAAAGATATTGCCATTGCTTCAGACCAAATGAATATTAATGTGCTTTCAGAACCTGTGGTGAAATACTTTTTGTGTTATCCTAAAAACATACAACTATAATGGAATTATCTGCCGCAAAAATTGCCAAGCTTGTTGAGGGCGCCATAGTGGGCAACCCCGACATAATAGTAAGCAAGCCCGCTAAAATTGAAGAAGCCGATAGCGCTGCCGTAAGTTTTTTAGCCAACCCCAAGTATGAGCAGTATGCCGCCACTACTAAAGCAGGCGTATTAATTGTGAACGAATCGTTTCAATATACCGATGATATAAATGCTACTTTGATTTTGGTGAAAGATGCTTATGCCGCTTTCACTAAAATATTAGAGTTGTTTGTGAGAGGCAGGTTTGATAAAAAAGGCGTGGAAGAAAAAGCCTTTGTTTCAGCTTCGGCAAGGCTGGGCGAGAATGTTTATGTAGCGGGTTTTGCTTACATTTCTGACAGTGCAAAAATTGGCAACAACGTTAAAATTATGCCGCATGTTTTTGTGGGCGAAAATGCGGTTATTGGCGACAATACCATTATTCATTCAGGCGTAAATATTTACCACGATTGTGTGGTGGGCAGCAACTGTATTTTACATTCGGGTGTGGTTGTGGGCAGCGATGGTTTTGGCTTTGCGCCATTGGAAGACGGTTCTTACCAAAAAATACCGCAACTGGGCAATGTAGTTATTGAAGACTATGTGGAAATAGGCTCAAACACTACGATAGACCGTGCTACTATGGGCAGCACCATTATTCGCAAAGGCGTGAAACTCGATAACTTAGTAACCATTGCTCACAATGTTGAAATTGGTACTAATACTGTTATTGCTGCGCAAACAGGCGTTTCGGGCAGTACCAAATTAGGCAAGAATTGTGTGGTTGCCGGGCAGGTAGGTTTTGTGGGACATATAACCATAGCCGATGGCTCACGCTTTGGCGCGCAAAGTGGCATTGGCAAATCTATTACCGAGCCTAACAAGGCTTGGTTCGATTCGCCCGCATTTGAGTATCACCGCAGCCTGAAATCGAGAGCGGTATATCGCAACCTGCCTGAACTGGAAAAACGGGTGAGGGAATTGGAGCAGAAAATGAAGGGAATGTCTTAGTGCAGCGGGAATCATAATGCTCTTTATGATATGAGTTGCGTTATGAATAGAGCGAAATTTAAGAAATAATCTTATTTTAGTTTTATGAAACAAGGAACGATTTTATTTCTCTGTTGCTGTTATATTGCAGGTTGGGCACAGCAGCATGATAAAGATGCAGCAGACTCTGCTGTAGTATTTAGTATCGTAGAACAGATGCCTGAATTTCCGGGTGGGGAGAAGGGATTGAAGGAGTATCTCGCATCTGTTCCATATCCTGATAAGACAAAAGAAGGAACGGTATATGTTCGGTTTGTTATTGATACAGCAGGAAATGTTACTAATGCTGCAATTGCAAGAGGTGTAGATGAAATATTAGATAACATTGCATTGGAACATGTAAGACAGATGCCTGCATGGAAGCCGGGAAGACAAAGAGGAAGACTTGTGAGAGTACAGTATGTAGTTCCTTTTATATTTAAGGCAGGAACTGATGATGCACCGAATAAGAAAAAGTCGGGGAAAAAATAAAAATGCTCGTCTTATACCGTTTATATTTCAATATTAGTTTAATAATGTCTTACGGTATAAACTATTGTAAATTTCAAAGCCATCACGCATAATCAGACCATTTTTGAAATACAATTAGTATCAGACCTTTTTCATAAGTCATTTTGTCGTTTCCGAACAATAGGAAAAGTCTGTCATGGAGTTTTTCAAACCATGAAAACGTTAAATACTATATCCTTCAACAAACTCCTTTAGACTTGCAAAAGAATAATTTTGGGAATTAATTTAATTGAGAAAGGAAGTGCGGTAAACTATGACCAAGCTCCTTTATTCTTATGAACCAAATTTAAAGTCTAAATGGCATAACACCTATAGCTTCACCGGTAACAAAACCGATGCTGCCGACAGGTTCCTGCCCCTGAGTTGCAAATCACCGCCAAAAAGGGCTGCCAAAACCGGCAGCCTTTTGGTTTGTATTGTACTTACTTCTTTCCTATACTCAATTCTCCTGTGCCATAAGATAACACCATTAATAAACCACCCAAAAGTCCGGCATTTTTAAGCAGTTGCCCCATTTGTTTAGGGTCGGCAAAATCCCAATGAAATACAATGGTGGTGGGCACTAAGAAAAGAACAATCATAAAGGCGCCTACTTTACTTTTGTAGCCAGTGATTAATAGTAAACTGCCAGCTAACAATAAAAATATTGCTCCGGCTAAAAATAAATCGGTTTGAAACGTAATGCCCGATTCATACATCTTGGCGCTCACCGATTCGAAGCCGGTTATTTTCTTGATACCTGAATTTATAAATACCAGTGAAAGCAGAATGCGTGCAATTAATGGTAATAATTTGTTGCTCATGTTCATGATTGTATAGTTTTAGTTTTTGTGAAAGATAAAATATATTGTGCCACCAGTTCGGGTTGTTCTTGTTGTACCCAATGGCTGCAATTAGATATGTATTTTATTTCAAAATTCCGGGTAAAATATTTTTCTAAATCATCAATAAGCCACTTACCTAAAGCCTTATCAGATTCGCCCCAAATAATAAGCGTGTCCATATTATATTGTGGAATGGTTCTGAAATCTTTATCGAACAACGCTCTTGAGGCAGCACGGTAATAATTTAACGGGCCTGTGAAATCGCTTTTGTTTGCAAATGCTTTTTCATATTGTTCAATATCTTCTTTCTGAAAAGCATTTTTATTGATTGCCCAACCTCTCAGCATTCGCCAGAAAATATTTTTTAAATTTTTGTGTAGCCACCACTCAGGAATAAAAGGCAATTGAAAAAAGAAAATGTACCAACTCATTTTAAATTGTTTCCAATTGGTGAGTATGGCGTTTTGTAATCTTATGGCAGGCGGGCAATTCAGCACAATTAATTTTTCGGTCATTTCAGGATACAGCTTTGCAAATTCCCATGCAACACCACCGCCCCAATCGTGCCCCACAATTATGGCTTTTTCATAGCCTGAAACTTTTATAATTTCAGCAATATCTTTTGCCAATATTTTGAAATTATAGTCTTTTACTTTTTGTGGTTTATCGCTTTGCCCATAGCCTCTCATGTCAGGAACTACCACTTTAAAATATTTATCGAGCAACGGAATTACTTTTACCCAACTATACCAAAATTCAGGGAAGCCATGCAACAGCAATACTAAACTGCCATTTCCACTTTCTTTTAAATGAAAATTTAAACCATTGGCTTTTATAAATCGGCTGTGCATAAATTGAAATTACAATTCTGTGTAAGTTTAGTTACTTTGAAATTAATGAAAAAGTTACTGCTTATTTTTTATACTGCCTATCTGAGCATTGTGTTTATGATACTAATGCTGATTGGTTTTTCGTGTTCATTCCTGATTAGTATTTTTTATCCATCTAAAGCAACAGTCTTTTTATATCAATACATACAATTTTGGGCAGGTAGCTGGATGTTTTTTGCAGGCTGTAAACTTGAAGTCAGCGGTGAAGAAAATATTGATAAAAGCCAGTCATATATCATTGTCATTAATCACAGCTCAGCGGCCGATATGTTTCCGGCTGCCATGGCAATAAAAATGAAGTACCGCCCTTTAGGTAAAATTGAGTTGAAAAAAATACCTGTCATGGGTTTTATTTTTGAGAAGACACTGGTGTTTGTAGATAGGTCTGATGCTGAAAGCAGAAAAAAGAGTTTAGAAGATTTACGAAAACTGCTTGCTGAAAACATTTCAGTATTAATTTTTCCGGAAGGCACCAGAAACAGGACTACTAAGCCGCTGAAAGATTTTTACGATGGTGCTTTCAGGCTTGCTATAGAAACGCAATTGCCTGTTTTGCCAATGGTAATGTGCAACACAAAAGCCATGTGGAGCAATGAGCAATTTTTAATTCACCCAATAGATTTAAAGGCTATTTATTTAGAATCTATTGCTACCATTGGATTAACTGAAAATGATATCCAGTCTTTAAAAGAAAAGGTGTACCGAAAAATGGAAGCGGTGGTTTTGAAAGAAGATGTTTTATTTGCAGGGAAATAATTCAAACCTCAAACCTGCTTAAAAACTTCACGATAGTTTCTACCATATAGCCAAAACCTGCCCACAGTGGAAAATAATCTAATCGAATATAACCCATGATATGCCAACCGGTTTTGTATTCCCACGGGCACGAGCCTGTAAAAATATCTAATAAGCCGCCTGTAATAAATTCAACAATCAATATTCCGGTGGCGTAAATCGCGGCTCTTATTATTGCAGGAAATTTTTCAAAATAAGGTAGGATCAACGGAAATAAAATGCCTGCCAAGCCATAAATAGGAAACATCCAAATGTATGATTTGCCCTGTAGTTTCAGATTTATATTTTCTGCCTGAATCATGTCTATTAAATCGACAATGGCGGTAAAAAATATTTCGGTAGTGATGCCGATGCACCCGAAAGCGCAAAAAAGAAAAAGCCGTTTTTTCATTTCTTTTTATATAATTGTTGTTGCCTGTTTTGAATTTTGAGTTTCGTATTTTGAATTTATTTTATTGCTCTTGTCATTTCACGTTTGCCTTTTGGCCCGGGCAAGGCTTCAACTTTAAAGCCTGCTGCCTTCATATTTCTTTTCACTTCGCCTTTAGCGCAGTAGGTAACTAATATGCCACCTTTATCCATTATGCTGTAAATGTCTTTGAAAATATTTTCAGTCCATAATTCAGGTTGTGCCGAGGGTGCAAAAGCATCGAAATAAATCAGATTGGGTTTGTCAAAAATTTGCAAGTTAGTAGTGGCAATATTTTCAATTTTGGTATTCAGTTTTATTAATTCAAAATCGGCATTTAGTTTCACAGGTTTATTCCATTCGGCAGCATGAATATTATTAAATAATTTTTGAGAGTCTCTGTAATTCATCCACTCGGTATAATTCAGTTTGCCTAAAATACTTTCTTCTACAGGAAAAGCTTCTATGCCTGCATATTTTATTGCACCATGATGGTTGAAATAAGTGAGCAAACAATTAAGCCCGGTGCCAAAACCAATTTCCAATAAATGAATAGTATCAAATTTCTTTTCGGCTTCAGTTAAGCCCGCATTGATAAACACGTGCATCGACTCTTGCAATGCGCCATGCACCGAATGATAGTGTTCATCTAAATCTTTAACGAACAGCGTGTGTGTGCCATCGGCTGTGGTATATAATTCTTTCTCCATGTCGGGTTAATTGTGGCGCAAAGTTCGGGAAAGAGAATTTATTCACTAAATCTATCTTTTTCTTCATTCATTTCCCTATAACTCGGCATATTATTTTCAATTGTTTCTTCTGAAACAGGTTTAGGTACAATATCACTTTTCCTGCCCCAGTAGGCTAAAACTATTCCGCTTACCGCACCCGATATATGGCTTTCAAAAGATACTTTATTATCTAAAGGCAACATGCCCCAAATGATACCGCCATAAAAAAGAATAATAAAAAAACTAATCGCCATAGAGCGCATATCGTTTCTGAAAATTGCGCTGAAAAACAAAAAGAAAGCAAAACCATAAACCAAACCACTTGCCCCGATATGATAGCTGTTTCGGGCAAACAGCCACACACCCATTCCGCTTAAAAATAAAATAAGCAACATAGAAATTTTTGAGACAGAAGGGTAGAAGTAATTCATCATTACGCCCAACACAAATACCCCCGGAGTATTTGACATTAAATGCTGCCAGCCACCATGAATAAAGGGCGCTAATATAATTCCCGCCAAACCCTGTGTCGTGAGCGGTTTAATACCATACATACCAAAGTCGGTTTTCAAAACAGCTTCAGCAATGGCTATAAGCCACATTGCTATTACCAGAATTAAAGGAATTTTAACGCTTTTTAAGAGTTTATCTTTTTCAGATTCCATTTCAAATATTCATTGCGTGTACGACAAATTGCATATCAGAATAAATATGGTTCGATAAACTCACCATGACACTAATGAAGTTATTGTCACTCTGAGCCTGTCGAAGAGTATCTTCATGTGGAATTGTGCAATTTGTCGTACACGCTATTTATTTCACAAAATATAGAATTAACTTTGAAACCAATTGGAACGATATTTGATTCCACTGAAAACAGATAAAATTTACAGCTATGAAACTTACAAAACACATTATTTTATTTGCGGTAGTACTTGTTACTTTTAATGCCTGCAAAACCACTCGCACAGTAGAACGTATTGACCCTAAAGAAACAATTGATTTAAGCGGCAGATGGAACGATACTGATGCCCGCTTAGTGGCGGAAGAAATAGTAAAAGATGCCTTAGCCCGCCCTTGGAGAACCCGCTTTGAAACGCAAAACAACAAGCCGCCAAGAATTATTGTGGGCACTATTGTAAACCGAAGCAGCGAGCATATTGCTTCTGAAACTTTCATTAATGATATTGAAAGAGAGTTGCTGAATTCAGGCTTGGTAAAATTGGCTCAGGGAAAAGATTTTCGCGAAGAAGTACGCAAAGAGCGTGGCGACCAACAAGAATTTGCTTCACCCGAAACTACCAAAAAATGGAAGAGAGAATTAGGGGCTGATTTTATGTTGCAAGGCACCATCAATTCTATTGTTGATCAATACAACAAACAAAAAACGGTTACTTATCAAATAGATCTGAAATTGACCGATTTGGAAACCAACGATATTTCCTGGATTGGCCAGAAAAAAATCAAAAAGTATATCGAAAATTAACCGAAATATTTTTAAGACTTGCCAAGTCTGCCGGACTTGGTAAGTCTCATAATGTTTTACAGATGTTTTGTCGAAATGCTAAGAAACCTACATAAATAAACTCAATAAATTCATTGCCGTTAGGCTTTAGCCAACGGCATTTGAAACAAAATTTTTCACCTGTTCAATTTCAGATTTACCCTTTCAGTACGCACATGAAAGACTGTTATAAAATCACAAAACTGTTTTTAGCATTGATAATAGTAGCGCAATTTTATTCCTGCGCTACTTATTATCAAATGAATAATGATTTTCAGTCTAAATTTCAGAAAGCACAATTTGAGCAATCGCTTACTTTTTTAGAGAATAAAAAGAAAGCGGGAAAAGGTAAAGACCGCTTGTTATATTATTTCGATAAAGGTGTAGTTTGCAATATTCTTGGCAAGCACTATCTTAGCAACGAATATTTTACCCAAGCCGATTTATACATAGAAGATTTTCAGCGGAACTATGGCTACGAAATGCTGGCAATCATTTCAAACCCAATGGTGAAGCCTTATAAAGCTGAAGATTTTGAAAATGTAATGATTCAGTATTACAAGGCGAAAAACTATCTGGCGTTAGGCGATTACAGTGCGGCATTGGTAGAAGCAAAACGGTTGAATGAAAAGCTAAACCGAATAAGTGATATTCATAAAAAGAAAATTACTTACAAGCAAGATGCATTCGGTCATTTATTGATGGGCTTGGTGTACGATGCCAATAAAGATTACAACAATGCTTTCATAGCCTACCGAAATGCTTATAATGTTTATAAAGACGATTACAGTAAAGACTACGGTGTAAATGCGCCTGAACAATTGAAGAAAGATATTTTAAGAACCGCGGCTAAAACAGGCTTGTGGGATGAAATAGATTTTTTTGAAAAACAATGGAATACCAAATATGTAGAAGAAAAACACAATGGAGGAGAAGCAGTGTTGTTTTGGCAGAATGGGCTTGGGCCGGTAAAATCTGAATGGAGTATCAATTTTACTATTTTGCCCGGGCAGGTGGGTTATGTAACTTTTGTAAACGAAGAGTGGGGCATCAATCTTCCATTTTATGTGGGCAATGCTGATGAGCGCACCAGATTGGTAGATTTAAAAATTGTGAGAGTGGCTATTCCTAAATTCAACGAGCGTTTTCCTATGTATAATAGAGCTACTATAAATCTGGCAGGTAAAACAAGCACATTTGAACTGGCACAAGACATCAACAAAATTGCTGTTCAGAATTTAAAAGACAGAATGCTGCGCGAGTTGGGTGTCGCGCTATTGCGTGTGGCTTTAAAACAAGCGGCCGAAACAACAGCACGTAAAAACGATAAAGATGGATTGGGTGTTGCGCTTAGTATTTTTAATGCTATTACCGAAAGAGCCGATACCCGCAACTGGCAAACATTGCCTCACGATATTTTTTATACCCGGATAAATTTACCTGCCGGAAAACATGAATTTACGGTAAACACATCGGGTAAGCGAGGCAATATAAGTAAGAATGGTTTTGTGGAAATAAAAAATAACCAAACAACTTTTCACACCATTAACAGTGTGGAAACTACACAAGTATTTTAGTTGGTGGCAATGGTAGGGCGACCTTGCAAGCCGACAAGACAGACGACAAATAAACAAAGCAAACCATTTTGACAAGTGAACAAAGACATAAAGCATACATAACAAACGGACAGCAATTAAACCGACACGCTGACCGACTTAATGTTTTTTCTTTTTTTCTACGCTATACGAACTAAATATTGGAAATTTCGTTTGACATTTTTTTCAATTCAAACTTAAAAAAAATACGGTTGTAATATGAAATAGGTTTTACACCACCGACAACATTCAAATGTTTTGTAATAAAACGAGCTTTATCTTCGAACTTATTTTTGAATAAATTTTCGTTCTCTTTGATAAACTCTAAAATTCCGATTACAGCTTCTTTGTGGCGACCGAGTTTGTACGTTCCTAACGTTCTTGTAGGAAAATCTAACTGACGAAACAAAATTTTAGTTAGTTCATACTTGTCATTTTTTGTTTCATCAACCGACAAATAAACCGACCACCACAGTCTGGCCAAAGCGTGGCGTAACAAACTGCTTTGTGCTGACGAAATCAAAAACCAATGTTCTAAAATATATTCTTTTGCTTTTTCATCTTTCACCGTTCCGCTATGTCCGGTATTCCAACGTTTAATCATATACGAGTACAAATCAACGTGAGAAAGATAAACCCACAAACGCTCATCTGAGGCTTGTATCGGTTCTAATTTTTGAAAGGCTTCGTAAATTTGGATTGCCGTTTTGCAATCATCATTTACATCTAATCTCTCTAACAAATTTTCCGTTTTCTCAATATTAGGCAACATCAAAATTTGTTTCTTATCGTAAACAAATTTATTTGCCTTGTAGAACTCAATATTTAATTCGTTCTTTAATTTTTGAACGTATTTATCTTTGAATATAATTTGCTTTGCCATTTTAATTTTCTTCTTCTAATGATTCAACAATAACATTCAATCCGTTTAACAAACGGCTAAACGGATTTCCCAATAAGCGTTGTGCTATTTCCGGAATGTTTTCTTTTTCTTGAAAATTTATACTGTTTAGTTCCTTGTCGTTTTTTAATCGGTATTCTATTGCTTTTGCCCACAAATACTCTTTGTGTTCTTCAAAATTATACAGAGCAATTAACAACGCATTTAATACAAGCGAAGAATGAAACATTGGAGCAAATTTAATTTCGTGTGAAATTGCATCGCTTTTGTATGCGTTGTAATCATTTGGCGGAAGTTGAACTTCAATTTTCGGTTTTTTCAAATCAATGTTTGTGTATTCTATTGCTTCGTTTTCTACCACTTCCATAAATGAAGAAACGGCTTTTAGTTTTTCGTATTTTATATCGGCATCAAATGTAAATTCTCCGAAGAACGCCAACACATCGCCTTTGTCCAAGTCAAAAGTAAATCCGTTGTAATCTGAATGTGCTTTTGAATTTGAATAGTTCTGCAAATTTTCTTTTGCCACAAGTACACAAGTAAATTCTACTTTTCCTTTGACTTGTTTTCTATGAATATCAAATTCAATTTTTTCACTATTGCTTACAATGTTTTCTCTGTAAACAGTATTTGTACAAGTTACGTCACACAAAAACTCCACTTTGTTTTCTTGCAGAAACTTTTTCAAATCGTCATTATCAAGATTACATTCTATTGTAACCTTGTAACTATCTTGTGTTTTACTTATTTCGGGTTCTTTTGTAAATCCTGTTTTTCCGCTAATTGCATCGCCAACACCAAGCACAGGATGCGGAAAAGTAACATCATTGAATTTCATACGCTTTGAGTTTTACCGAGTGTTTAATGTTGTCTGCAAAGCGTATTTTTATTTTGGTTACGCCTATGTCAAGTTTTAGATTTTTGATTGTATTTTTTGAAACAGTTCCTTTGTCGCTTGATATAATTGAAATGCTGTCATCTCTATCATTATCGCCACTTACAAGCAATTCCAATTCTGCATTTTCAATTTCGTTATCGGAATTTACAATCAAATGATGAAATAAAACTTCGTTTTCTGTTTGTGCCGCAACTCTTAAACGTACTTTTATAACCGTTCTGCTTTTATTCGGACTTTCATCTGTTCGATTTCCAGTATTTACATTATCGCCCAAATCACTTGGCGGAGCATCTCCACCTTCACTTTCGTTTTCTCCACCTACGGTTATGGTTTCTTCTCCTTCTTCCGTTACTTCAATATTGGTTTCTCCTTTTGCTTCCGACTGTTGTGTTTTGACGGTTGGTTTTATGGTTACAGGTTCTGTTTTATCGCTTGTGAGCATTCCTGTTTCATCTTCGGTATTTTCATTGCTTGATTGTCCTGAAACGTTACTTGTACTCTGTCCTTCAAAATCGTATTCTTCGTCTTTTTCCAACAAATCTTCGGGAATGGACAAGTATTCTTCCAAACCTACAAATGCAATCTTGTTGCCTGTTTTGATTTTTGCCAAAGATTCAAGCGTTCTATTTATGAAATCACTTATTTCTATACGTCCTCTTCGAGCATTTGTATCAATATCTCCTTCATTCTTTGGATAGTTTTCTTCTTTCCATTCGTTGTGTGCAGGATTTTCCATTAGACGGAGCATTTCGTTTCCTTTCTCATTTTCACAAACAAACACCGCAACATATCCTTTTACTTTTCCGTTTGTTCGTTTGAATACAACCATTTTAGGTTTTCTGAAATATGCTGTACGGTTCGGTAAACCTTTTTCTAAATAAACATATAGCTTTACTTGCCCGATAGTATTCAATTCATCTTCAAACACTTTATATTGGTCATGGTTTCCTGCATATTTTACTGCTTTGAAATACGCTTTCGGATTCCACGATTCAATTTCATCTGCTTTTCCGCTTTCAAATTCGCCTTCAAAATATTGGTCAATTATTTGTTCAATGTTGTTTTCACTTATCGTAACATCATCAACTTGAACAACGAGTTTTTTATGATAAATCGCTAACCAAAAGTTATTGAGAACAGATTTAATCATCAGCTTTTTCCTATCATCTTCTTTCCACAAACCAATAATGTTCACATCTGTTCCGATTTTTGTTCTCTGAAAAACTTCGGGAATATCATCGTTGTTTTGTGTCGGTTCTCCGTTGTTGTTATCATAATATCCGTAAGCCGTTAATTTCTGATTGGTTGCATTTTTATGAGTCGTCAAAATAGTTGAGCCTTCAAAAAATACATTGTTATCATTATCACGAGTTGAAACCACAATTGTTTTAATCGGAGAAAGTGTATAGTAAGCACCTTTTCCGAAACCAAACGAACCGCCAGCTCCTTGACTTTTGGCACTAACACCACCTGCACGCAAAAAAGCATAAAATGGCGAGTTTGTATTTTATGCATCATAATTCATTCCGACCGTATTATAGTCGGAAATACGCATACACGAAATTTTTAGTTTTTTCTTATTGGGTTCTTTTCCGTTAAGGTATTCCAACATATTTCCGAATAATCGTTTTGCATTATCGTTGTCGGAATAGTATTGCTGACTTTGGGTAATATGATTTTCTAACTGAAAAAAGTTAGGATAATTTTTTCTGTCAATTTCAAAAAAACTGAAAACAACCTTTACAGGTTGTTGGTCATTCATCACTGCATCTAATGAATTTTGTATTGCTTCCCGAACAATTGAATAATAAGGTTGACCTTTAAACTTTTCATCAATCGGGTCATTTGGACCAACATCACGTCCGCCTTCTTCTTTAAAATGCCAAGTACAATTTTTCTCCATATTTTTTACTTCCATTTTTATTCAAATTTAAAACCCGCTTTTCCCGTTTTGTTCAATTCTTTATCATAAAGCGTTTTCGTTTCTTTTAAAGCACGGTTAATTTCTTTAAACATTAATTCCACGTCTTTTTCCGTGTATTCGTAATTATTCTTATTGGCACAATTACCGAGCAACCCCAAAAAATCTATAATTTTTTGGACACGGTTTGAAGCCACTTTTTCGAATCTATCTCGTTTAACAGAAGACATTTTGCTAACTTTGTTTTTCATTTCAGAATACAAATATATATAAACATTTGATAAATGTGCAAATATTTTCACTATATTTTTAAAATGTAGCACATAAAATGGATAAATTGACTAAGGAACAAAGACGTAAAAATATGCAAGCCGTAAAAAACAAAGGTTCAAAAATTGAAGTTTTGTTGGGTAAAGAATTATGGAAAAGAGGCTATCGTTATCAGAAAAATGACAAAACGGTTTTCGGTAAACCTGATTTCGTTTTCAAAAAATATAAAATCGCTGTTTTTTGCGATAGTGAATTTTGGCACGGTAAAAATTGGGAATCAAAAAAACACGAACACAAATCAAACATTGAATTTTGGCACAAGAAAATTCAGCGAAACATAGAGCGAGACAAGGAAGTGAACGAACAACTGACAAAGGAAGGTTGGATTATTTTGCGGTTTTGGGGTCGAGATATTGAGAAAAATTCATTACTTTGTGCCGATACTTTTGAAGAAGTAATTAATGCAAAAAAACAACATAAAAGCAGTTGATTTTTTCTGTTCCGGAGGCGGAATGAGCTACGGAATGCAGCAAGCAGGAATAGAAATTCTTGCGGGAATAGATTTTGATAAAACCTGCGAAGAGACGTACATATCAAACATAAAAGGAGCAAAATTTATTCACGCTGATGTTTTTGAATTAAAGGAAACAGAGTTAGAAAAACAACTTTCATTAAAGAAAAACGATAAAAATTTGGTGCTTATCGGTTGCAGTCCGTGTCAATTTTGGAGCATCATTAACACGGACAAAAATAAATCGGAAAAATCAAAAGATTTATTGAAAGAGTTTAGGCGTTTTGTAGAATATTTTGTACCGGGTTATGTGATTGTTGAAAATGTACCGGGCGTTTTGAGAAGAAAAACTGAAAGCGGATTGGAAGATTTTATCGAGTGGCTAAAGGATAATAACTATAAAGTGCATTTTGATGTTCACGAAGTAAGTAATTATGGTGTTCCACAACATAGAAGAAGATTTACGCTTATTGCCAACAGAGTAACCAAAACAGAAATAGAGCCTGTAAAAGCTAAAGGTGAAAAGCTGACCGTTAGAGATGTTTTAGGAGAACACAACGGTTTCCCAAAAGTAAAAGCGGGGTATAAAGACAATTCTACTTTTCTGCATACAGTGGCGGGATTACAAGAAATCAATTTAAAAAGGCTTGCCGTAACGAAAAAAAATGGTGGAACAAGATTAGCTTATGCCGACAATTCCGAATTAGCACCCAATTGTCATAAAAACGATAAAGACAATTTTAAAGATACATACGGCAGAATGTGGTGGGACAAACCTTCTCCCACAATTACAACAAAGTTTTTCAGTATTTCAAACGGACGATTTGCACATCCGGAAGAAAACAGAGCCATTTCCTTACGAGAAGGAGCAGTATTACAATCATTTCCTAAAAATTACATTTTTAAAACAACAAGCATTTCAAATACCGCAAGAATGATAGGAAATGCCGTTCCGCCAAAATATGCCCAAGCTATTGGAAAAGCAATAATACAAAACAGGGGGAAATGAAATTAAAGTTTTCTATAACGCCTCGTGTTTTATCTCATCTGGGAGAAGATTTAATTAAAAATGAGAGTATCGCCTTATTTGAATTGATTAAAAATTCTTATGATGCGTGTGCAACTCATTGTATCGTTGATTTTATATTTAGCGGTAATAAGTTAACTAAATTAACTATTGAAGATGACGGTTTCGGAATGAATAAAAACATTATTGAAACGGTTTGGTTAGTGGTAGGAACTGATAATAAAAAAAAGAATCTTGAACCTAATGTTTGCGGAAGAATACCTTTAGGAGAAAAAGGAATAGGGAGATTGGGAATACACAAATTGGGGAATAAAATTACATTAGTTTCCAAAACAAAAAATGATAATGAAGTTGAATTAAAGATAGATTGGAATCAACTTAAATCTGCAAAAAACATTGATGATTTTACTATAGATGTAAATGAAAAAAGTAAACCGACTGTTTTTCTAAACGCAACAGGTACAAAAATAATTATTGAAGATTTAAAAACGGATTGGGATAGAAGACAATTAAGGGAAGTTCACAGAAACATTACCTCACTAAACAGTCCTTTTTCCGAAAATAACGATTCATTTAATGTATTAGCGACAAGCAATACAAATGTTTTTGAAGGCTTACCTGATTTTGAAGATATTAAAAACAATGCTCTTTACTTCGGACATTGCAAAATGAAAGACGGTGAAATAATAGAGTTTAAATATGAATTTAAACCTTGGAGCAGTTTACAAAAAATAGATAAGGGCAGAGAAGTAAACCTAAACGATTTAATTGAAGAAGACAAAATAATTAAAAAATGGAATTACGATACCCGAAAATTCGAAGATATTGACTTGAATCAAAGTAATATCGGAACAATTGAGTTTGATGTAATTATTTTCGATACGGATGCTCAAATATTCAGCTATGTAAATACGGAAAAAACAGCTCTGAAAACATATTTGAAAGAAAACGGAGGTATAAGGGTTTACAGAGACGGTGTAAGAGTATATAATTATGGCGAAAGGGATAATGATTGGTTGGGCATTGATTTGAAAAGAGTACATCGGGTAGGTGGAAATGTCAGCAACAATATCATTATTGGTGCGGTTAAAATAGATAGAGCTTTAAGTAAAGGATTGGTAGAAAAAACAAACAGAGAAGGATTTATAGAAAACGAATCTTATTTTGACTTTGTTGAAGCCATTGATTACGTATTATCATTAATCGTTAGAGAAAGAAATATAGATAAATCCTTATTAACTTCTTTGTATAAAAAACACAAAGCCGTAGAACCTGTTTTATCTGATTTGAATGAGGTGATGAATATTGTAGAAGAAAAAGTTAAGGAAAAAGAAGTTAAAGATGAAGTATTGAAATATTTATACAGGATTAATGACCAATATAAAGAGGTAAAAGAAGTTTTAATAAAAAGCGCAAATGCCGGATTAAATTTAGGTATCGTTATACACGAATTAGATAAGCTTATAGCTGAATTGACAGGCTGTATTGAACGAAACGAAAAAGAAAAAGCAGTTCGAATATCTCTGTCATTGGAAAAAATAATACGAGGTTATTCCGCTATGCTTAAAAAATCCGATATTAAGCTCAATCCTTTAAGCAAAATTGTTTCCACTGCTTTAGATAATTATGAATTCAGATTTATAGACCATTCCATTAATGTTATTTCAAACTGGAAAGAGAACAAGTTGGAAGCTTATTTAGCAGAAGCGGAATCAATATCCGTAATAACAAATCTTTTGGATAATGCTATATATTGGTTAAGTTACGCAAGAAAATCCGGCAGGTTTATTTCGGTATACATCACCGACCAGATACAAGGCTATAACTCGATTATTGTTTCCGATAACGGTCCGGGATTTAATTTGCCTTTTGATGTTGCCGTAAAGCCTTTCTTAACAGGTAAACCGCACAATATCGGTTCGGGGTTAGGACTTCATGTAGCCAATGAGATGATGACCGCCATGAAAGGTAAGCTAATATTAATTTCAGATGAAAACGACATTGATTTTCCAAAACCTGTTAAAGAAAATAAAGTCAATAAAGCAATTGTTGCTCTCTGTTTTCCGAAAGAAAAAAAATAAAAATATGTTACAAGGATTTATAACAAGTGCTTTGGTTATCGATGATGATAAGGAAGAAGTAAACGATTTGATAAAATATTTGGAAGAAAAAGATATTTGGACTAAATATTATCATCCAAATGAATTGGAAACAAAAAGTACTTCTTTTAACAACAGGAAATTAATTTTTTTGGATTTATATCTGCAAGATGAAAGAAGTAGTACCGAAAATATCGCACTGATAAGAAAATATTTTAAAACAATTATAGATAAAGACTTTGGTACGTATGGAGTAGTATTATGGACTAAACATTCTAATCATTTTGGAGAATTTTGCGATAAGATATACTTAAAAACAAACTCGTTTACTTTACCGTTATTTGTTGTTTCTTTGGAAAAGAACAAATATAAAACAAAAGGGAATTATGAAGGGGTTTTAGAGGAATTAGAAGAAAAATTAGCAAAAGATGTTTCATCTTCATTTTTCATTGAGTGGAACAAAGCCGTTAAGAAAGGTTCGGATTGTACCATATCAACATTGTATGATTTGTTTGATACAAATGATAAAAAAAATAAACATCTCGAATCCGTCTTATATACTTTAGCCTGTAACTATACCGGAATACCTCAAAGCAGTACCGCAAATTATGATTTACAAAAAGACTTAGTGAAATCATTAATGGATACTTTACAGTTTGAAACATCCAATAACTATCAAAACATTCAAAATTTATTCTCACAACCGAATAATCTGACATACAATGAATCGGCTGAAGAAAAAACAAAAGTATTCTCAAAACTTAACTCATTACTACTGTTAGATTTCCAAAACTTATCACAAGATTCCGTAATTCCGGGAAACATATATGAGATTGCTGATGAAAATTCACCTCTTTACATTAAAGAAATTCTGGATAAAAAAAATAATGAAATAAATATAGACACTCACGATGACTTTAAAAACTTAAAGAAGCGTAGAATTTGTGTAGAAATAACTCCGCCTTGTGATTTTGCTCTAAATAAAAAGCAATCGTTTTCAAGAATTGTAGGAGGAATACAAATGGATTATGATAAACCTATTTTGAAAGGGGATAAAAGCCTTTTTAAAGCCGAAAATTTTTACACTTTTTTATATCCGGTAAATATTGAGGGGTTTGAAAAACCTCAAATGATAATTTTTGATTTTTACAGATTTCAAACGATTAAAGAAAGTGAGTTAAAAGATTCTTCTAAATATAAAATCTTAATGAAAGCGAAGGATAAATTATTTGCTGATATTCTGCAAAAACTATCTTCCCATACCGCAAGGCTTGGAATAGCAATTATGTATCCTTAATATGTTTGAAGTAAATAAAACATACACTAAAAACGATATTTACGAGCTTTTAAAAGTTCCTGATGAAAGGAAAAAAGGAGCTTGGGATACAGGATACAGAGAATACGAAGGAAATATTTATATCTTTTCAAATGTCGGAATCCCGGGAAGGACAGGACATGATTATAATAACTTTTGGGACGGGGAAATTTTTAAATGGGAAGCCAAAACAAATTCTAACATAAATCAACCTTCAATAAGAAAAATGCTAAACCCCGAACCTAATCAAAGTATTTTCCTTTTTACCAGAACTAACGATAAAGAACCTTTTACATTTGAAGGAACGGTTAAGATTAAAGATTTTATAGATAGCACTCCGGTTAAAATCTCTTGGCAATTAAATGAAAGTTTTTATTATCCGCTTGATGATGAAATACAATCTTATGTTAGCGAAGATTCTCCCATTTACGAAGGTGCTGTAAAATCGGTTGTCATAAATAAGTTTGAAAGAAATCCGCTTGCACGAAGGTTATGTATTGAACACTATGGAGCGGTTTGTAATGCTTGTGGTTTCGATTTTTATAACTTTTATGGAGAAATAGGAAAAGGTTTCATTCATGTTCATCATATTGTTCCATTATCAAAAATCGGCAAAGAATATGTTCTTGACCCGATAAAAGATTTGATTCCGGTATGTCCTAATTGCCATTCTATAATCCATCGGGGAAAGGAACTGGTGTCTGTTGAGGAATTGAAATCATTGATAAAACAAAATTATTAGATGTAAACAATGCCTGAACAACAAAACATAGAAAACAGCAATAATTTGTATCAGTTTTCAAGAGAACTGATACTAAATGCCCGCCAAAAAGTGTTTCAAGCGGCTAATTTTGCTATGGTAGAAACCTATTGGCATATTGGGCAAAAAATTGTGGAAGAACAAGGAGGCGAACAATACGCTAAATATGGCGAAAGTTTGCTAAAATCTGTTTCTGAACGCTTACAAAAGGAGTTTGGCAAAGGTTTTACCTATGTGAACCTTACCAATATGCGTAAATTTTACCTGCAATTTCCAAATGTTTACGCACTGCGTAAAGAATTAAGTTGGACACATTACCGTTCGCTTTTGCGTGTTGAAAACCCGAAAGCCAGAGAACTTTATATGAACGAAGCGGCTCAAAATGTTTGGAGTACAAGGTTTTTAGACGAACAAGTGGACAAACACTATTACGAACGCTTGATTTCAACACACAAAGAAACTTTAAATGAATTAAGTACCGAAAATTCAAACCAACTTTCCCTAAATCCACAGGATTTTATTTTGAAAGACCCGCTTGTGTTGGATTTTTACGAATTAAAAGAAAATCAAAAATTCAGCGAAAGCCAAGTAGAACAAGCCATTATTGACAACTTGCAAAAATTCCTATTGGAACTCGGCAAAGGATTTTCGTTTGTAAACCGCCAACAACGTATCAATACAGAACTTTCACATTATTACATTGACTTGGTGTTTTACAACTATATTCTGAAATGCTTTGTGCTGATAGACCTGAAAATAGGAAAATTGACACACCAAGACGTTGGACAAATGGATATGTATGTGCGTATGTATGACGAACTGAAACGCACCGAAGGCGACAACCCGACAATCGGAATTATTCTTTGCGAAGAAAAAGACCGTGCGGAAGTGCGTTTTTCAATACTTAACGACAACCAAAAATTATTTGCGACCAAATACAAACTATATATTCCGACAGAAGAAGAATTGATACAGGAAATTGCACTCATTCGTTCGCAGATGAACCAAAATGAATAACATCAACGCTATTTGCAAGCACATTTGCAAACCGCTTAATGCTGACACTCAAACCAATCCCGATAGCTATCGGGAACATAAGAACTTGCAAAGCCAACACAAAGAAAAATTGGTTTAAAAAATCCGCCCATCGCAAATCTGCAAACCGTTTACTATGAAGCTTGATGATATTTTTTCATTACTTCATTTACAAAATAGCAGGCAAGATTTAACTGCTCGGTTGTAGATAAAAAAGAGTTGTCAATTTCTTTAGCGTCATCTGCTTTTCTTAACGGGCTTTCTGCTCTGTTAATATCATTTTCATCGCGCTCTTTTAAATTTTCGGCTACTTTTTCTTTTGTAGTAAGAATGCCTTTTTGTGCCAGTTCTTTAAATCTTCTCTCGGTGCGCACTTCAATACTGGCGGTAATAAATAATTTCAGTTCAGCATCAGGAAATACCACCGTGCCAATATCCCTTCCGTCCATCACAATGCCTTTTTCTTTTCCGAAAAGCTGTTGCTGCGCTACCATAGCTTCTCTCACTTTTTTGTATTTGCTTACTGTGCTTGCCATTGACGCTACTTCTAAACTTCTGATAGCTGCCTCAATATTTTTACTGTTCAGGTATGTTTCGTTCGTATTAGTATCGCTGTTATACCTGAAACTTATTTTTATTTTGGGTAAAGCGGCAACCACATCTGCCTCAACGTTTATGTCAATATTATGTTGCAGGCAATACAAGCCCACTGCACGGTACATAGCCCCCGAATCTATATATACGTATTGCAACTTTTTCGCTAAGTCTTTTGCTAAGGTACTTTTGCCGCAAGAAGAATAACCATCTATCGCAACGATAATTTTTTCGTCAACATTTTCTTTTTTCGCCACGGCAATATTAATTTTCTACAGGTAGCGGAGGCATTTCTAATGGCTTCGATTCTTTAACTACCTTATTTTTTTTCATAAACTTATTGATGTCTATGCCCACAGTTACATGGTTAGAAGCGCCTGCGATATGATAGCGGCCCCTGGCATACCAAAACGAAAACATTTTGATATTTATTCCTGCGCCAAAAGAAAATCCGGCCAGTCCTTTTCTGGTTTCTACAGCCAGTTCTTTTCTGCGTAAATGGTTATAGCCAAAAGCAACGGTAAATAATCTACCTAAATACAGCTCGCCACTGATGTTAAAATGCCGGGCAACATTATCAAAAAATACAGCGGCTTTTTTTTCTTCATTATCGGTAGAGTCGCCAAAAAGTGTTTGCGATTGTTGCGCTCCTTCGCCTTCATAGCGCAGGTTAAAACGCTGTAAATTTTGCGCTACTACACTTATCCTGAAAGGCACATGTTTCAGCCTTTTAGAAAAACCAATTTGCACTTCAAAAGGCAAAGGGTCTCTGTTACCGGGTATAAATGGTTTAAACTGAAAGCCGATATTTTTTATTAATAATGAAGCGGTAAATTGTTTTGCGGTATCATTATAGGCAGCGGCCCAGTCGGTAGCAATGCCAAATGAATTATAGCTTTCATAGTTAGAAGAAAGCAGCTTCACATTTACACCGTAATTGTATTTTTCTTTGTAAGCGCGCGAAGCACCGGCATACAAGGCAATATCGTTAGCCCTGAATTCTCCGGTAACCGCGCCCGTTTCATCTGCACCGGTAAATTTTCCGTAGGTATCATAATGAACACCCCAATGAAACATTGCCAGTTCTTTTACCTGGCGGGCATAACTGAAATTGCCGAAATTAATGCCGCCATAATAGGCTGAAGTTGATGCCGATGCGCGGTTATTCATAGCATAGTTTAACAACGAAGGGTTGTGAAAGGCTAAAGCAACATCATGATCTGAAACGGTAATTAAATTGCCGCCATTGGCAGTAATTCTTGCCGATGCGGGAAGGTTTAAGAAGCTATACACGCTTCTGCCACCTACTTGTGCCTGAATGTTGCAGGAGAGCAGTACTAAAACTAAAAATAATTTGCAGCGAATTATCACTATTAATTTTTGCGACAGAAAAACGTGGTTCTTCATAATTTATTGCCTGCCCGAAAATAGGGAAAGTTTTTATAGTATTTTCCCCATTGCATAGAAACAATATTTCTGAAACACCTGTATTTGTTTCGTATATTCTGAAATTATCTGCAACTCCAACCGAGCGACCGTACAACAATCAACTGACGAAAAAAAACTCGACAACCCACCGCACATTGCAGCACATTTGCAAGCCGCACAAAGCCAACACACAAACCAAAGCTTGCAAAAGAGCTGCAATTTTGCCAACGCACTTTAAGACGAAAAAATTTGCTACATTAATAACCCTGACTATATTTGCCGTATATTGGCAAGTGTAATACTGGCAAGTATCGATTATGGCAACATTTGGAGAGTTTTTGAGAGCCGAAAGAAATAAGAAGGGGTTAAACCAAAGTGAGTTTGGGCAACCTCTCGGCATTATTATGACCGAAATTTCCAAAATAGAAACTGGAAAGAAAAAATTTCCCTTTACAAGCCTTGAAGCACTTGCAAAATTTTTAGAGAAAGATTATGTGGAGTTAAAAACCCTATATGTTGCTGACAAGTTGGTTGAAGAAGTTCATAAATACCAATGTTCTGATGCTGTGTTCACTGTAGCAGAAAGCCAGTGGAAGTATTTGAGAAATAAGAACGTAAAACAAGGTAAAATGAAATTCTAATGAACTACAAAAACTTCATACAAACATTAGGATTTACACCTAAAGAAAATACTTCAGGTATTTTTCATAAAAAATACAATGGCTACGCCATTGAAATTGATTTTGAGAACTCAACTTTCGATTTTGGAAAGAAGATAAAAGGCGAAAGCAAAACCACTCAAAATTTTTCACAAGCAGAAAATTGGGTTGTTCTTGAATGTGTTGACAGACTTTTAGAAAAAGGTTATTTACCTCAAAATATTGTTTTAGAAAAAACTTGGCGAACCGGACACGGCACAAGCGGACGATTAGATATTTTGGTAACTCGTGACAATGGTTCGGCTTACCTAATGATTGAATGCAAGACTTGGGGAGCAGAATTTGACAAAGAATTTAAAAATTTAGAACGAAACGGTGGTCAGCTTTTTACTTACTTCCAACAGGATAAGGATGCTGATATTCTTATGCTTTACGCTTCGCAACTTCAAGGAAAAAACATTGAGTTTAAAAACGTCATTACAAAAATTGAAGATGATTACCGACAAGCAGGAAATGTAAAAGACTTTTTCGAGCGTTGGAATAAACTACCTAAAACCAATGGTATTTTTGAAAGTTGGGTAAAGCCTTATGAATTTCAAAGTAAGGCACTTACAAAAAACGACTTAAAAGTTTTAAAACAAGAAGACAGTAGTTTCATTTTTAATCGCTTTTTGGAAATACTAAGACACAATGTAGTTTCTGATAAACCGAACGCTTTCAACAAAATATTTACACTTTTCCTTTGCAAAATTGTTGATGAAAACAGAAATCCAGACGAGCAATTGCATTTCCAATGGCTTGAAGGAGAAGATACTCACGTTTCGTTTCAAAAAAGACTGACAGACCTTTATAACAGAGGAATGCTCGAACTTTTGGAAAAGAAAGTTACAGACGTTAGCGACAGCGAATTTGATAAACAATTTTTACACGTTGACATTCAGTACAGAGATAAATTCAAGGATATTTTAACCGAAATTCGGCTTAAAAAAAATAATGAATTTGCAATAAAAGAAGTGTATGATGATACTTCTTTTGAAGAAAATGCCAAAGTGGTAAAAGAAGTAGTTGAGCTGCTTCAAGTATATCAAATACGTTACAATTACCGTCAGCAATTTTTGAGTGATTTCTTTGAATTGCTTTTAACTACAGGATTAAAGCAAGAATCAGGACAGTTTTTCACACCAGTTCCGATTGCTCGATTTATTATTAAAAGTTTACCATTTCAAGAAATAACAGCACAGAAAATTGAGCAGGGAAATAAAAATGACTTGTTACCAACTGTAATTGATTATGCAGCGGGGAGTGGGCATTTTATCACCGAATCAATGGAAGTTATTCAAAATTACATTGACAATTTGGATGAAAGTTCTTTTAATCCTACTACCAAAAGAGCCATCAAAAAATGGAAAGAAGACCAATTTGATTGGGCTGAAACCTACGTTTATGGTATTGAAAAAGATTATCGTTTAGTAAAGACAGCCAAAGTAAGTTGCTATCTGCACGGAGATGGTTTGGCAAAAGTAATTCACGGTGATGGTTTGGGAGATTTTAGCACTTCAAAAGAGTTTAAAGATTTATTGAAAGAAACCGATAAAACCTATCCGCAAGACAATAAAGAATTTGATATTATTATTTCAAATCCGCCTTATTCCGTATCCGCTTTTAAGGGTTTAATGGATGAAGAAAAAGCGAAGTTGGGCTTTGATTTATACAACCGACTAACCGACCAAAGTTCTGAAATAGAATGTTTGTTTATTGAACGTACTAAACAGCTATTAAAAGATGGTGGTGTAGCAGGTATCATTTTGCCAAGTAGTATTTTGAGCAATACAGGCATTTACACTCAAACAAGAGAAATTCTATTAAAGCACTTTGAAATTTTAGGTATTGCAGAATTAGGCTCAAATACCTTTATGGCAACGGGAACAAATACCGTTACATTATTTTTAAGACGCAGAAACAATGCGGATGCTTACAATATAACAGAAGCAATAAAAAAATGTTTTGTATCGCTACAAGATGTAACCATAAACGGCATTGAAAAACCACTCAAAAAATATGTAGCCCACGTTTGGGACAATATTTCTTTTGATGATTACAAAACGTTGTTGCAACAGAAGCCCAATGCCGCTATTGAGCAACACGAAATTTATAAAGAATATACCAAGAAGATTAAAGCCAAAAATGAACAAGAACATTGGACGAATATCTTAGCAGTAGAACAAGACAAGTTGCTTTATTTTATATTGGCATACCCTCAAAAGTTGGTGTTGGTAAAAACAGGAGAAAAAGATGCTGAAAAACGCTTTTTAGGATATGAGTTTAGTAACCGTAGAGGTAGCGAAGGCATACATCCTATTCAACGAAGTAAAAGTATAGACGAGTGCACACAATTGTATGATGCGGATAGCTTTACCAACCCCGAAAAAGCAAGCTACTATATTTACAAAGCATTTTTAGGTGAGTTTGATTTAGGCATTCCAGAAATCTTACATCAAAATCTAAGCTACCGCAACTTGGTAGATATGTTCACTTTTGACCGTGTAGATTTTGAAAAGAACATATCGCTTTCGGCTAAAAAAAAAATAGTAATCGAAAGTAAATACGACCAAACAAAACTCTCTACAATCTTAGAAGTATTAGAAAGCGGAAATAGACCCAAAGGTGGTGTTAGTGAATATCAAGAAGGTATACCAAGTTTAGGAGGTGAACACATTGGCTTAAATGGTAAGATTTATATTAGTAAAAGTAATCTAAAATTTGTACCTGTTGAATTTTTCAAATCTTCAAAACAAGGAATTTTAAATGATTTAGATATTCTTATTTGCAAAGATGGAGCGTTGACAGGTAAGGTTGCATTATTTAGAACTAACGATTTAGGTTATGAAAGTTCAATTATTAATGAACACGTTTTTCTACTAAGAACTAATAAGAAATCTCATCAAAAGTTTCTATTCAATTTGTTGCTTTCAAAAAAAGGTCAACAATTATTAAAAGCAAATATTACAGGTCAAGCTCAAGGTGGACTTAATCGAGGCAACTTATTGGATATTAAAATTCCACTTCCACCAATCAACATTCAGCAAAAAATAGTTGCTGAAATCGAAGCATTGGAAAAGCAAGAACAAAAAGCGATTGAGGAAATTGAAAAACTAAGAGAAAATTTTGGAACAACTATCAATACTTCAAAAGGTGCTTTAACCAAACTTGAAGAAATTACGACCAAAATAGGCAGCGGGGCAACGCCTTTGGGAGGTAAGGGTTCTTATCGAACGAGTGGGATTAGCTTAATAAGAAGTCAAAACATTTATGATTCTGAATTTATAGAAAAAGGTCTTGCTTTTATTAGTGATGAACAAGCTAAAAAGTTAGACAATGTCACCGTTGAGAAAAATGACATTCTTTTCAATATTACTGGTGCTTCCATAGCAAGATGCTGTATAGTAGAAGATAAATATTTACCTGCAAGAGTAAATCAACACGTTTCTATAATTCGGACAAATGAAAAAGCATTACCCAAATATGTTCAGACAATATTGGTTAGTTCAGAATATAAAACGAAACTTTTAGAAATTGGGGACGGTGCTACTTCAAGAGAAGCAATTACAAAACTGCAATTAGAAGAATTTAAAATCCCTTTACCATCTATCGAAGAACAAAAAAAAATAGTTGCAGCAATAGAAAAGATTGAAACAAAAATAGCTGTATTGCAAAAACAGTTAGCTGACATCCCAAAACAGAAAGAGCAAATATTAAAAAAGTATCTGAATTAACGCCAACACACAAGCACACACATTTGCAAGCCACACAAAGCCAACGAACGACTGAAAGAAGAGCTGCTGATAACACGGGTGTCTGTTGACAGCATATTTTAGAAGGTAGTTAATAATCTTCCATCATATTGCCGCCATCGGGTGCGCTGCTTCTGCCCGATTTTTTTCGGTTGCTCCAGTTTTCACTGCTGCCAAAACGATAGTTAAATGAAATGGTTACAACTCTCGATTCGTTTCTTCTGTAAAATTCCTGTTGAAAATTAGGTTGGTCTTGCGTAAATGCAAATCTGCGCGAGAAAAATATATCCTGTGCATTTACAGTTACAGTGCCTTTGCCTTTCAGTACATCTTTTTTCAATGCAAGGTCTATTCCCCAAATACTTCTTATTCTGCCTTGCGCGGTGGGCCTTGCGCTGTTATAAAAACCTGTTAACTGAAATGCCGCGTTTTTCCAGAAACGAAAATTTTGAGAATTTTTGATGACATAAGCAAAGCCGCTGTTTGATAATCCGGCTTCTAAATTATTGCCATTAACAAAAGTTTGATAACCGTTTACACTGGTGGTAACATCCCACCATTTATACCAGTTATTTCTTACAATTAATTCTACTCCATAAGAATATTCCTGATTCAGATTTTCAAATGTAGTAGTAGAAATTCCTGCTTCATCAATAGTTCTTATTCTGCCAATACTATTATTGGTGTGCCTGTAGTACACGTTTGCTGAAGCGAAGTGCTTGTTATATGATTTGCTCCATCCAAATTCTACTGAGTGAAATATTTCAGGATTCAGATTCGGGTTTCCGATGCGAAGGTTATAAGGGTCGTTTACATCTACAAAAGGCATTAATTGCCTAAACCACGGGCGGCTTATTCTTTTGGAATAACTCAATTGTAATTGATGTTGCTTTTCAAAAGTATAGGCCAAAAATCCGGTAGGAAACAGATTGAAATAATTGTTTTTGATTGAAGCATCGGGCGTGGTAAATGATTTTCCGCTTCCGTTAATTACCGTTTGTTCTCCGCGCAAACCAAACTGGTAGCTGAAATTTTTAATTTTATTATTGTAGTTGATATACGCTGCATACACTTGTTCTACGTAGTTAAATATCCGGCTGCCGTTTAGCGAGTCGGGAATGTAAAGGTTAGTAAGCGTGTCTAAATTATCTAAAGTATAGTTGCCTGAAATATCTCTGACAGATGATTTCAGGCCGGTTTCAATCTTGCTGTTTTTATTTATGGCATGAGTATAATCGGCTTGTGCAATATACTGCTTGGTGGTGCCTCCATCATTATTAACTTGGTTAAACCGATAATCGTAATCATCCTTAATATAATTCAGCACTTCATATTTGTCATTAAATTCTGAAAACTCTTTTCTGTTATTATTAGAAAATGTGCCATCAACCATTAACTCTCTTCCCGGCTTTTTAAAAGTTCTTCTGTAATTCAGGCCGGTTTCATAATTTGTAGAATTACGAATATTTTCTACGGTTCTTACTCTTTTATCGCCTAATATATTGTTGTTGTCATAATTTAAAAATTGAATAGTTTCAGGGTTTTCATTTTTATTTTTGTTGAAAGAAAAAGTTGTACCAATAGTATTTTTGTCATTAATGAAATAATCAAAATTGCCCCTTACATTCTGGTTGAATTGTATTCTGTCGCCATTATTAATTTGTTCTGAAAAGAAAGTAGTGTCGGCAAAAATATTTTTACGGTTGTTAGAACCTTCATTAAATCTTGGATTATAATTTACAGAATAGCTCGCGCCCACACTTATGCGCTTGTTCTTATAATTCAATGCAGCGTTTGTTCCTGCTTTATTGTAGATGGTATAGTTGACACCTACATTGCCACTGATATTTTCTTTCTCGTTTCTTTTTGTTATAATATTTATAATTCCTGCCGAACCTTCAGCATCATATTTAGAAGATGGGTTGGTAATGATTTCTATGCTTTGAATGGTGTTTGCCTGAATTTGCTGAAGTATCTGCGCTTTATCGCCACCGGCAATGGTAGAAGGCTTTCCGTTAATCAATATACTCACGTTTTCGCTTCCTCTTAAACTAATATTGCCATCGGCATCTTGTGCAACCGATGGAATGTTTTGCAACACATCTGTCGCGGTGCCACCGGTAGCAGTAATATTTTTTTCTACGTTATATACTTTTCTGTCGGCTTGTTGTTGCATAAAAGGTTTTTCCGCTGTAACCTCTATTTGTTTTATGCGTTGCACATCGGCTTGTAAAATAATGTTGTCCAGTTTTTTCTCTGCTTCATCAGGCTGAATGGTGAAAGGCGCAACGAAATAATCTTTAAAACTCAAAACCTGAACTTTAAGGATATATTTTCCTGCCGGAACATTTTCTATTTTATACAACCCGTCAAAATCTGTTGTAGCGCTTTTTGCTAAAGTAGAATCGGGCAGGCTCAATAACGCAATTGCCGCGAATGCTACAGGTGATTTGTCAGAGGCGGCAGTTATTTTTCCTGATACAGAAGTGTTTTGTGAATAGGTATTTGATATGGCGAAAAATAGAAAAATACAAATAAATGACAGGCCGATATTTTTTCTCATAGTAAAAAGCAATGTACAATAGACAGTGTGGGTCAATAAAGGTTTAATACCGTTTACAAATATGTAATAGTCCATTTTCGGCTTTGCCTCAATTTACTAAACATATTTAGTAACGGCATTTGCCACTGTAAAATTCTAAATAGTCTTTGGACTATTTAGAATTTTACAGTGGCATAATATTAAAGCACAAGATATTTCTAAAATCAATGAGCGTATAGAATTTGCCCACAACTTAACTAAGATTAACAGCTCCTGATATTTGAAAAAACAGACTGAACTATTTTGTAGAGGGGATGAAAGAAGTGCAAAACTATTATCATATATAGTGCCAACCATTTTTAACCATTGTGAATAAAAATTTGCCTCAAAAATTTTTTAGTTCTATATTGAAGTATGTAGCTTCAAACAACTTATTAAAGAGAAATACTAAAAAAATAGCATTCAGATTTTTCTTAACCAACTAAAACCAAAAACCATGAGGCAACTGAAAATTTCAAAATCTATTACCAGTAGAGAAAGCCAGTCTATTGAAAAGTATTTGCAGGAAATCGGTAAACTGCCACTGCTCACGGCCGAACAGGAAGTAACTTTAGCAAAAAAAATTAAAGCAGGCGATGAAAAAGCATTAGAAACGCTTGTAAATGCCAATTTGCGGTTTGTAGTTTCTGTCGCGAAGCAATATCAAAACTCAAGCCTGTCTTTAAACGACCTTATTAACGAAGGCAATTTGGGCTTGGTAAAGGCAGCACAAAAATTTGACGAAACCAGAGGCTTTAAGTTTATTTCTTATGCGGTATGGTGGATTCGTCAATCCATTATTCAGGCTTTGGCTGAGCAATCTCGCCTGATTCGCTTACCTCTGAATAAGGTAGGCTCGCTCATAAAAATTAATAAAGCTTTTGCCGAACTTGAGCAGAAATATGAGCGGGAACCATCACCTGAAGAATTGGCAGAATTACTGGATTTGGAATTAGAGCAGGTGCAAACCACTCTTGACGTTTCATTCTGGCATGTTTCTATGGATGCGCCTTTCGATGACGGGCAAGATGCCAGTTCTTTGATAGATGTTTTGGTGAATAATGATGAAGCAGATACTGACAATGATGTCGCTTATCACGGGTCATTAAATATTGAATGTAATCGTTCGCTTTCAACCTTATCT
>CAYSGX010000001.1:27468-39320 GCA_964430605.1 uncultured Chitinophagaceae bacterium | reverse complement strand
CAATACCGGCAATTGGTATAATAGCCTGAATTGGTCAGCCACTTCGGGAGGCGCGCCTGCCAACTGTGTACCCAATTCGGCCACCAATGTTTTTTTCGATGCCAATTCTTTTTCGGGAGCAGGGCAAACAGTTACGGTTAATTATAACGCTTACTGCAATAACATGACCTGGACGGGCGCTAATGCCCCCAACCTTGATGGCGAATTTGACATTACCCTTAGAGGCTCTTTAACCTTGAATGCTACTATGAATTTGCCCCTTACAGGTAACTACAATTTTACGGGAACAGGAGCCGTTACTTTAAATACTTTCAACAGGACCCTGAACGGAAAAATATTTTTTGATAACGCTGCAGGAAATTTTTCGCTTACTTCCAATCTTACCAATAATGATGGCATTGAATTAAATAACGGAAGTTTTACTACGGGAAATAATGCGGTAACTGCGGCATTTATCAGAAGTAATAATGTCAATAATAACAGAACCCTTGCAATAGGCGCTTCAATAATTACACTCACAGGCGATGGCGATGCGTGGCATATTGATGACGATAATTTAACTTTTACTTCGGGCAACTCAACTTTTAACCTGAACCACATGGGCATTAATAAAATGACTTTTACAGGCGAAGGTTATACCTATTACGATTTGAATATAAATACTTCTACAGCCGAAATATTAGGCTCGAATACTTTCCATTGGGTGCGCCTGGCAAGCGGCAATAAACTGGCGTTAGAAAGCGATGAAACACAAACTTTAGATTCATTAATTACCAGCGGAAGCTGTGGCGCCCCGGTTATTATTTCCGCTACAGAAACACTGGGTGGCGCGGCAACCATAGTTAAAACAAGTGGCGCTACCACTACCAATTTTGCCTATATCAGCAATGTAATTGGCGATGTTTCGGCAGGACAAACCTACACTGCCAATAATTCAGTATTACAATATACCACTACCGGGTGGACAGCCACCGCGCTTGCGGGAACAGGCACCACTTTTTATTGGATTGGCAACGCGGGCGTTTGGAACGATACCTTGAATTGGTCGCTTGCATCGGGCGGCTTGCCTACAGGTTGCTTGCCTACCATTAGAGATACCGTGATTTTCGATGCTAATTCTTTTTCGGCAGCAGGACAGGAAGTGGCGGTAAACGTAGATGCCTATTGCAACCTGATGAATTGGGCAACGGCTACCAATAATCCCAATTTCAATATTCTGCAAACATTAACCATAAGAAGAGATTTGTTGATGAACGCGAACATGACCACATCGGGCGCCCGCGAAGCATTTGTACGTTTTCTTCCCGATGGAAATAATTGCACACTGAATACGCAGAATACCACATTAAATGCCAATATTTTATTTGAGGGAAGCGGCTTAACCGATTCGTTAAAGCTTGCAAATAACTTGTTGATGGACGATTCGCTGAACGGTATCAATATTACCCAGGGAACATTTATTACCAATGGCAGAAATATTACTACCGGAACCGTAAACTTATTTACCGGGCAAGACAAACAGATTACCCTGGGCGCATCGGTAATTAATTTGCGTTATGGCTGGAGTAGTTTAGGCATTACTACCGGATTAGGTGTAACCGCGGGCACTTCTCATATCATTATTAATGGCGACAGGACAGGAGAATTTTTTCATGGCGCAGGCAAGACATATTATGACCTTACCATTTCATCAGGAGGCGATGCCAAATCGGTTTTAACAGCTTCAAATACTTTCCGCAGGTTAACAATTAATCCCGGAGTGAAATTAGAACTGGAAGCAGCCACCACACAAACCACCCAACGATTCCGGGCAGTAGGGTTATGTACCGATAGCATTTATATCATAAGCTCAATTGTTGGAACCCAAGCCACCATTACCCAGGCCGGAGATTCTATTTTGGCTGAAGTTTGTTACATAGAAGATATTGTAGCGACAGGCGCAGGTTCGGCAAAAGTGGCACGTTTTAGTACTAATGGAGGTAACAATACCGGGTGGAATTTTTTAGCGTTACAACCCGCTATCGCTAACTTTACTTACCCTGCAACATTGTGCAGAGGCACACCAATAAATTTTACCAATACTTCAACAGCCGCGAATGGCAATATAAACTCGTTAACACATAAATGGGAATTTGGAACAGGCGATACTTCCGCATTAAGAAACCCTTCTTACACCTACACGCAGGGAGGAAGAAAAGGAGTAACCCTGATAGCTACTTATCTCAATGGCTGCACGAGCGAAAAAACCGACTCTATAGATGTAAACGATTTGCAGGTGCAGATAACCTCATCGGCAGCATCGGGCGTGGTGTGCGCGGGTGTGCCGGTTACATTTTCTACTTTAAACAATGCAACCAGTTATCAGTTTTTCAGAAACAATATTGCTTTAGCGCCAGCTTCCGCAGATACTTTTTTCACCGTAAACAATTTGCAGAATAACGATTCGGTGTATGTGGTTGCAAATGAAGGTGGCTGTGGCTTTCCAAGTGCGGCTACACTGAAATTTACAGTAAACCCCGCGCCTACACCAACAGTGGTTTCATCTGATGCCAACAGCATTATTTGCGAAGGGGAAAAAGTGAAATTTACAGGAAGCGGTGCTGCTGAATTTTTGTTTTATGTAAACGGAACGGAAATTGGATTTTTCAGCGATATAGATTCTTTTGTAACTACTACCTTAGCTACGGGCGATGTGGTGCGCATGGAAGGTAAAACCGCCACAACACAATGTGCCGCTTTTGCGCCACAAACATTTACTTTCACGGTAAACCCTGTTCCGGTTGTAGCCTTAACTTCTTCCGATGCCGATAATATTATTTGTGCAGGCGAGAGCGTTACTTTCACGGCATCGGGCGCGGCACAGTATCAGTTTACTGTTAACGGAAATCCTGTGGGGGGCTTTGCCGCGACAACAACATTTACTACCACAACACTACAGCAGGGCGATGTGGTAAGAGTTGTTGGAAGAACAAATGGCTGCGATGGTACCAGCAATTCATTTACCATAAATGTAAATCCGCTGCCAACAGTTGCCTTAACTAATAATACCGTTAACAACACTTTGTGTGCCGGAGAAAATGTATTGTTTTCCGCAAGTGGAGCAACCGCTTATGAGTTTTTTGTAAACGGAAATTCGCAAGGCGCGCCTTCAGTGGTTTCTACTTTTAACACTACTGCTTTAGTAAATGGAAATGCGGTGAGTGTTGTTGGGCAATCGTTAGGCTGTGTAGCTGCACCTGTTGTAAATAATATGACGGTAGCAGCACCGCCTACAGTTACCTTAACTTCTTCTGATGCCGATAATATTATTTGCCTAAACGAAAGTGTAACTTTCACAGCGGGCGGTGCTGCAACCTATGAGTTTTTTGTAGGCAATACCTCGCAAGGCGCGCCCACAGCTACCAATACTTTTACCACTACCAATATTATAGATGGGCAAACGGTGGAAGTAGTAGGCTATCAATCGGGTTGTGCTTCAACAAATAATAATGGGTTCACTTTTACAGTAAGGCAAATACCATTAGTAAATATTTTCAGTTCAGATTTTGACAATATTATTACCCGTTGCGAAGCGGTTACTTTTACTGCATTAGGCGCTGCGACTTATGAATTTTTTATTGATGGCGTTTCGCAGGGCGCGCCTGCCGTTACTAATACGCTAACTTCTGCCGCATTACAAAACAATCAGGAAATATATGTGAGAGGTATCGCTAATGGTTGCCCCAATAATTCAGACACCATTACCATGACGGTGAATCCTGCCGCACCGGTAATTTTGAATAGCAGTACGACTACCACTATTTGTACAGGCACAAACGTAATTTTCTTAACCGGGGGCGCAGATAATTATGAGTTTTATGTAAACGGAAATTTAGTACAAGGCCCGGCAACAACTACCACCTATAGCACAACAGGCTTAAACAATGGCGATGAGGTGCATGTGTTGGGTTATACTTTTGGCTGCCCTACAAGCAGCGATACTTTATCGTTTACGGTAAATCAGTTTCCGGTAGTAACGCTTGTTTCTTCCGATGCCGACAACACTATTTGTTTAAACGAAAGTGTAACGTTTACCGGAGGTGGCGCTGATAATTACGAGTTCTTAATAAATGGCGCTTCACAAGGCGCTGCTTCGCCAATAAATACTTTTACTACCACATCATTACTCAATAATCAAAACATAAGGGTAATTGGTACTTCAAATGGCTGTAGCAGCAACTCGCCTGTTATTACTTTTGCGGTAAACCCATTGCCATCGGTTTCGTTATTCAGCAGCGATTTAGATAATACTATTTGTTTTGGCGACAATATTACTTTCACTGCTTTGGGAGCGACTTTGTATGAATTTTTTGTAGATGGTGTTTCGCAAGGCGCGCCCGCCAACACCAATACTTTTGCAACAACAAATTTACCTTCGGGTAATCCTGAAGTATTTGTAGTGGGCACTCAAAACGGATGTTCGAGAACTGCGTTAGATACTTTCACTATTCAGGTAGTGGCCTTGCCTACAGTTACTTTAGTTTCTTCTGATGCCGATAATATTATTTGCGCGGGAGAATCTGTTACTTACACTGCAAGTGGCGCATCGACTTACCGCTTTTTTGTAAACAATATCGCACAGGGAAATTTTTCTGCAAACAATACTTTTACTACCACCGCTTTACTTAATAATCAAACGGTGAGTGTGGTGGGGGCTGATAACGGTTGCCCTTCGCAGGGAACACCCGCTTATACAATGACAGTAAATCCATTGCCCAATGTTGCTTTGGTTTCTTCCGATATAGATAGGATTATTTGTGATGGCGAGGTAGTAACGCTTACCGCAAGCGGTGCTGATTTGTATGAGTTTTTTGTAGATGGTATTTCACAAGGTTCATTGTCAAACATTAATCAGTTAATTACAGGTGCTTTAGCTGACAGCACTATAGTAACGGTAGTGGGCACTACCAATGGTTGTTCAAAAGCTTCCGGGAATTTGCTGTTCAGAGTAAACCCATTGCCTGTTGTAAGCCTTACTTCTTCTGATATTGATAATACTATTTGTTCGGGCGAGCAGGTAACTTTTACTGCCGGTGGCGCTGTTCAGTATCAATTTTTTATTAGTGGTAACCCTGTATCAAATCCATCGGCTACCGCGGTGAGAAACCTGACTACTTTAACCAACGGACAAGTAGTTTCAGTAAAAGGTATAAACCAATATGGTTGTGAATCGTTTGCCGCGCAAACCTTTGCCATGAACGTTATTACAACACCAACCGTAACGCTTCTTTCTTCCGATGCCGATAATATTATTTGCTCGGGCGAACAAGTAACTTTTACTGCCGGAGGCGCAGCTCAATATCAATTTTTTGTTGGCAACAATGCAGTTACTACACTTTCAAACAATAATATTTATATAACCGATTCTATTCTCAATGCGCAAACAATCCGTGTGCTGGGCGAAACCAATGGTTGTGCCGCTTATTCGGCAAATGTTTATGTTTTCACGGTTAATGCCTTTCCTGCTATTGGTTTAGTTACCAGTGCCACAAGCAATATTGTTTGCGAAAGCGATACCCTGAAATTTACTGCCAGTGGCGCTGCTGAATATGAGTTTTTTGTAAACGGAAATTCACAAGGCGCGCCTTCACCGGTTGATACTTTTGTAACCAATAATATCCAAACTGGGCAGACCATTTCGGTGCAGGGTATTAATAGCGCTTGCCGCTCTAACGGGAATAATACTTACTCGTTTACGGTTGTGCCTTTACCCGTTGTAAGTGTAGTTTCATCTGATGTCGATAATCGTATTTGTTATGCTACACCTGTAACTTTCACAGCAAGCGGAGCGGCTAATTATGAATATTTTATTAATGGTGTATCGCAAGGCTTTTCAGCCAATAATATTTTAATTAACGATGCGCTTGAAAATGGCGATGTGGTTTCGGTGAAAGGTTATACCAATGGCTGCGGAAATTTCTCGGCAACTACTTTTCCTTTCGTAGTAGATAAAATGAATTTAACGCTTTCGGCTTCAAGCAACACAGCGTTAATTTGTGAAAACGAATCGGTACAATTTACCGCAACAGGTGCCGATTTGTATGAGTTTTTTGTAGATGGCGTTTCGCAGGGAACTGTTTCAGTAAATAACACAATTACGCTTAATAATATTACCGATGGGCAATTAATTACAGTAGAAGGATTTTCAAATACTACAAGCTGTGTGCAATTAGCCGATGCGGCTTTCAATATGGCAGTATTGCCCGCGCCTGCTGTAATACCTTCAAGCGATACAGCTATTTGCGAAGGCGATACTATTACCTTAGTCAGCAATTATGAAAAAGGAAATCAATGGTATAAAAATGGAGCCAGAATTATTGGCGCTGAAAACAATACGCTTAAAGTTTCTGAAAGTGGCGTATATAGTTTAGAAGCATTCAGAGGAGGCGATGGCAATGTGTGGACAATTGGTAATAACACCAACGGGCAAATAGGCGACACTACAAATGCTGCTAAAGCGACCACTGTTTTATTGCCTGTGTTTGAAAACATCACCAGTCTTGATGCGGGCTTGAAATTTAATATCGCCAGCGATGCTTCAGGAAAAGTATATGCCTGGGGCCATAATAATTTCGGGCAACTGGGCGATGGCACTTTCTCTGACGAAAATTATCCGCAGCCAGTTCAAATTTTTAATAACGCGAAAGAAGTGGCGGCAGGCGATGAATTTTCTTTGGTGCTAAACACTAATGGCAATGTATTCTCCTTCGGAAAAAATGATAACGGGCAACTGGGGCAAGGCAACACGGGCACACAGCCGTTTCCTTTCCAGATAAATAATTTCAATGATGTTGCTCATGTAACAGCGGGGGGGCAACATGCTTTGGCATTAAAAACCAACGGAACTGTTTTCGCCTGGGGCGATAATGAATATGGGCAATTAGGAGTTAATTCATTTTTAGATAAATACACGCCAAATTTTGTAATTGGGTTGAGTGATGTTGCCTCGGTTGCAGCCGGAAAAAATCACAGCGTTGCCGTGAAAAACGATGGTACTGTTTGGGTTTGGGGTAATAATGCCAATGGGCAATTAGGCAGGGGTGATATTGATTTTTCTACGGTAGCTATTCCTGTTATTGGCATCAACAACGCCATTAAAGCAGCAGGTGGCGATGAACATACTTTGGTGCTTACTGCCGATGGAAAAGTTTATGCCTTTGGCGGAAATACTTACGGACAGTTAGGCAATAATACCATCACACAAAGCAACTCGCCACTTAAAATAAATGGATTAAACAACGTGAAAAATATTTACGCGGGGGCTTATAATAGTTTCGCCATTAAAAATGATGGCAGCGTGTGGGCGTGGGGATTAAATATAGATTACCAATTGGCAGTGGGCAATAATGTAAATCAACTGCAACCTACTTACGCGAAAGAATTATTGGGAGCAACAGCAATTGCTGCCGGGGCTAATCACACCGCAATACTGGCAGGCGAAAAAACGGCTTGCTTGCCAAACCCTGTTACGGTTACGGTTAACCCTATTCCCGAGTCACAAATTTCTGCTATTGAAACAGGTTTAGTTACCAATGCAGGCGGCACAAATTATCAATGGTATTATAATGGCATTGCTATACCAACAGGCACACAACAAACGCTTGCAACTACTTCTAACGGCAATTATCAGGTAGCCATTACCAACCAGTTTGGTTGTACCACTTTCAGCCCTGTATATTCATTTAATGTAGGCGTAGCAACGGTTGTGGGTAACAATCCGTATTTAAAATTCTACCCTAATCCAGCAAGCGGCACACTCTATTTTTCGTTTCATAATATGCTGAATAAAAAAATAGGCAAAGTATCGGTGCTGAATATTTTAGGAGAAACGGTAAGAGAAATTCAGCCTGAAGAATTGTTGTTTAATAATAGTATCGATTTAAGGCAACAGGCATCGGGCATGTATTTTATTCATACCGCTGTGGATGAAACATTGTATATTGATAAGATAATTTTGAATAACTTTTAAACTGAAAATTATGAAAGCGATAATTTTTTCATGCTTGTTTATCATATCTTTTGCTGCTGCAATTGCACAAGATTATTTAACTGCTCCTGAACTGGAGCGCAAAGAAGGTGTGATGTATTTAAAAGGCAGCGACACACCTTTTTCAGGGGCATATAATATGAACCATGAAAACGGAAAGCTTTTTATAAAGGGTCAATATATAAATGGTTTGAAAGAAGGCAAGTGGGTGGTATATGATTCTTTAGGCGCTTTGCGCAGTGAAGAATCTTTTGTGAAAGACCAATGGGAAGGAGAAAGAAAAACTTATAATGCTGACGGCAAAATAAGTACAACTGAAAGTTTTAAAGCAGGAATCAGGAATGGATTGCATCAGGGATTTTACGAAAATGGCCAACTGATTTTTAAAGTAAACGAGGTGAATGGGCGCAAAGAAGGCAGTTGGGTATATTATCACAGTAATGGTAAGATTTGGGAAAAAGGGCAGTTTAAGGCAAACAAGCATGAAGGCAAATGGACTACTTACGATGAAAACGGAAAAACTACTTCAGTGCGTAAATACAAAGAAGGAAAACAAATAAGCGGGCCAATTTTGGAAACAGATAATTAGAGTAGCGATTAAAACACATAGGGAATTATACATTCCCGGAATACAGTTTACTTTTTCTTTCCACAAAATGCTGTTTAATAAACCTGTTGCAGACGCAGGGTTTTATTTCAATTTTCACGTTGTCTAAGAGGCAATTTTTTTACGATAACCTTATATGGAAGAACAAAACGAACAACAACATCAACACGATAAAGCTGTAGAAAAAACGCTCATTACGGGCATGTATAAAGATTGGTTTCTTGATTACGCTTCTTACGTAATTATGGAACGTGCCGTGCCTAAGCTGGAAGATGGTTTAAAGCCCGTGCAACGCAGAATATTGCACAGCATGAAAGAAATGGACGATGGCCGTTTCAATAAAGTGGCAAATATTATTGGTCAAACCATGCAATACCATCCACATGGAGATGCCGCTATTGGCGAAGCCATTGTGAACATGGGGCAGAAAGATATTCTTATTGAAACCCAGGGAAACTGGGGCGATGTGCGCACGGGCGACAGTTCGGCTGCGCCACGTTATATTGAAGCCCGCCTTTCAAAATTTGCTTTAGAAGTCGCGTTCAATCCGCAAACTACCGAGTGGCAACTTTCTTACGATGGCAGAAAAAAAGAGCCGGTAGCGTTGCCCATGAAATTCCCTTTGGTGCTGGCGCAAGGCGCTGAAGGTATTGCTGTGGGCCTAGCAACAAAAATTCTGCCCCACAATTTCAACGAATTAATTCAAGCCTCTATAGATGTTTTAAAAGGCAAAAAAATAAATGTGCTGCCTGATTTTCCAACGGGCGGACTGGTAGATGTTAGCGAATACAACGAAGGCTTGCGTGGCGGTAAAATCAGGGTGCGTGCTAAAATCGAAATTGCCGATAAGAAAACTTTAATTATTCGTGAAATACCTTTTGGCGCTACCACCTCTTCTTTAATCGACAGCATTCTGAAAGCCAATGATAAAGGCAAGATTAAGATTAAGAAGGTAATGGATAATACTGCCCAGGAGGTAGAAATTATTATTGAATTAGTGCCCGGCATTTCGCCCGATGTGGCGGTTGATGCCCTGTATGCTTTTACCGATTGCGAATCGTCTATTTCGCCCAATGCCTGTGTAATTTATGAAGACAAGCCACAGTTTTTAGGCGTGAATGATATGTTGCGCAGAAGCACTCACCTGACACTCGATTTGCTGAAACGTGAATTGGAAATTAAGTTAGGCGAGTTAAACGAAGCATGGCATTTTTCTTCGCTCGAAAAAATATTTATTGAAAAGAAAATCTATCGAGACATTGAAGAAGCCGAAACATGGGAAGCCGTTTTAGAAGCGATTGATAAAGGTTTATCGCCTTATAAAAAACTTTTCAAAAGAGAAATTACCAAAGAAGATATTACCAAACTTACCGAAATAAGAATTAAACGCATTTCTAAATTCGATAAGAAAAAAGCCGATGAATTAATTAAAGGTATTGAGGCGGAAATAGAGCAGGTGAAATATGATTTAGAACACCTTACCGATTTCGCCATAGCTTATTTCAAAAGGCTTTTAGATAAATACGGAAAAGGCAAAGAGCGCAAAACCGAAATCAGAATATTTGATACTATTAAAGCGGCACAGGTAGCCTTAGCCAATCAAAAACTATATGTAAACCGTGCGGAAGGCTTCATTGGTTACAGCCTGAAAAAAGATGAGTTTGTGGAAGACTGTTCTGATATTGACGATATTATTGTTGTCCGCTCTGATGGAAAACTGATTGTATCGCGCATAGAAGACAAGAAGTTTGTAGGCAAAGATATTCTGTATGTAAGCGTGTGGAAGAAAGGCGATGAACGCAAAGTGTATAATGCCGTGTATATAGATGGTAGCAGCAAGCGCACTTATGTAAAACGTTTCAACGTTACAGGCATTACCCGCGAAAAAGAATATGACATAACTAAAGGCGCCAAAGGCAGCAAGGTATTGTATGTAACCGGAAACCCCAATGGCGAAGCCGAAATCATTAATATACAACTATCGCAAGGCAGTGCAGCCAAAAAGAAAATGTTCGATTTCGATTTCTCTGCCATTGAAATAAAAGGGCGTGGCGCGCAGGGAAATATTCTTACCAAATATCCGGTAAGAAAAGTGTTGCTGAAAGTAGCCGGTGTTTCTACGCTGGGCGGCATGGAAGTATATTTAGATGAAACAGTTGGAAGGCTGAACGATGAGAAGCGCGGCAAGTTGTTGGGCACTTTCAAGGGCGATGATAAAATTTTGGTAGTGTATAAAGATGGTAGTTATGAGCTCACTTCTTTTGAATTTACCAATCGATATGAGATGAACGATATTTTAATTATCGAAAAATTTATTCCTGAGAAACCAATATCAGTAGTGCATTACGATGGCGAAAAGCAACATCATTTTGTAAAACGTTTCTTAATTGAAACTACTAAATCGGGCACTAAATATCCTTTCATCAGCGAACATAAAGATTCGCAGTTGCTGGTAGCTTCAAGTGGCATTAATACTGTTGTAGAAGTAAGCGTGCAAAAAGGTAAAGGCGGCCCCACCGAGAAAGAGCAAATTAATCTCGATACTTTCATAGATATAAAAGGCTGGAAATCGCAAGGCAATCGGTTGTCGTTAAACAAGGTGAAAAAAGTAACTTTTGTAAGTGCCGATGAGTTTGTGGTAAAGCAAGAACCTAAAGCAGAATTACCCGAATTAGATTTTGGCGATGGCGAAACCTATGAACAGGAAATTGAAGACATGGAAGAAAGCCCCATCGCTAAAGCCGGATTGTTGAAGAAGAAAGACAAAAGCAACATTACCGAAGTAAAGCCCGGCACAGAAATAGAATGGGATTTGGAAGCCGACAAGAAAAAGAAGCTGAAGAAAAAAGACGATACCGAGCAGGGTAGTTTATTTTAATGAATGTAACCGTTCATCAAATAACAACATGTTATTTTGTCGTGTAATTTTGTGTTGGTAAGAAAATTGATACTAAGCTGGTTCTAAAACAATAATGTTATGGGTATTATATCATTTGCGGTGAAAAGCTATCGCTTCTACAAATCGGCCGGTAAAGAAGGTATCACAAAAGTTTCTTTTTTTGAAGATGTAAAAACATTAAACAGATTAGTTAAGGAAGTTGTAAATGGAGAGTACAAAGCTGTGAAGAAAAGAAATTTTCTGAAAGTTGCTTTGGGTTTTTTATATCTTTTTTCGGTAGTAGATTTTGTACCCGATTTTATTCCTTTTATTGGCTGGGC
>CAYSGX010000001.1:0-27458 GCA_964430605.1 uncultured Chitinophagaceae bacterium | reverse complement strand
TGGGCAGATGATGTGGCAGTGCTTTTTATAATTTACCGCTCGCTGAAAGGCGAAATAGAAAACTTTAAAAAATGGGAACTAACGCAACCCAAAATAATTACCGTGCGAAAACTTAAAGCCAGACCTCAGGCATAATATTTTTAGCCACATGATTATTGAAGAGCAACTTCAAATTAGCGATACTTTTTCTTTCCCCGTAATTATTACCATTGAGCACAGGAGAAATTGCCGCGCGTCTATTGGCAAGAAAGCGGTGAATATTAAAATTGCACAATGGCTTTCTAAAGAAAAAAAAACCGAACAAATTGAATACTTCAAGCAATGGGCATTAAAACATTTAAAACCTAAAGCTGAAATTATTGCCGACAATCTAAATAAAGTATATCGCCATGGCGATGTGCTTATGGTAAGAAATCAAACCTTTCAATTGCACATTCAGCAATTGCCCCGAAATAATTACAAAGGAAAAATTACTGCGGGAAATATTTTTATTGAAATGCCTGAAGTGGCTATAGCTGAAGAAAAAGACGATATCATCAGAACACTGGTAATGAAAACCCTGGCAAATTTCTTTTACATGGAAATTGCCAATCGGTTAATTGAGTTGAATGAAAAGTTCTATCAAAAACGCATCACTAAATTTTCGCTGAAATACATGACTACCCGCTGGGGTAGCTGCTCACATAAAGGCGGTATCAATATTTCTTCCCGACTTTTGTTAGCGCCTAATGATGTTATGGATTATGTGCTGATTCACGAACTGGCGCACTTGGTTCACATGAATCATTCAGCCGCTTTTTGGAGCGAGGTGGTTCGTGCCATGCCCAACTATAAAGAGAAAGAAAAGTGGCTAAGAGAGAACGATTATAATGCTGATTTTTGAAAACCGAATTATCAAAAGATGGTTTACATCTTGACTAAAGATGTAAACTAAATCAAATTTTAGTTTACCTTTACGGGATAGATGTAAACTAAATTACAAGACAGCTATGAAAATAGGTAATTATGTAAAACAACCTGAAGGATATACAGCATTTATACCTGAGCCATTCCCTGCTAAAGAATTATTAGATTTTTCTTCTGAATTACTTACCAAAGCAGCTCAAGCTGAACGATTAATTGGAAAGCTTGACGGTATAACCCATATTTTACCTGATGCCGATTTTTTTCTAAGCATGTATGTAGTAAAAGATGCTACAAGTTCAGCACAAATTGAAGGCACAAGAGCCACAATGCTCGATGCTCTTGAAATGAGTGCGGGCATAAATATAAAAGATACTGATGCTGATGACATCCTTTATTATATAAAAGCACTAAACTATGGCATTGCCCGACTGAAAGATTTTCCATTTTCGCTTCGTTTTATAAGAGAACTCCACAAAGAACTTATGACTAATGCCCGATCTTCTCATTTTGCCGACCCCGGAGCATTCAGACAATCACAAAATTGGATTGGTGGCGCAACATTACAAACAGCATCGTTTGTGCCGCCACCGGTAAACAACATGAATAATGCTTTATCAGATTTAGAAAAATTTATTCATGATACTTCATTAATGCCGGTTTTACAAGCCGGTATTTTACATGCACAATTTGAAACCATTCATCCGTTTTTAGATGGCAACGGAAGAACCGGAAGATTACTTATTACTTTGTTTTTGTTTGAACGAGCAGTATTAGAAAAACCTGTGCTGTTTCTGAGTACTTATTTTAAAAAAAATCAACAGTTATATTACGATAAACTAAACGCATACCACCATAACAAGCCAAACGAATGGTTGCATTTTTATTTAGATGGAGTAATCGACACAGCTAATCAAAGTATAGAAACATCAAAAAAAATAACAGCTTTAAGAGAAGAGGATATGCGAAAAATACAAGCTCTTGGAAAACGAGAAGCAAACAGCGGAGTAACTTTTCTGCAACATTTATTTAAAAATCCTATAGTCAATAACAGTATAGTAGTGAATAATATGAAATTCAGTCGCTCGGGTGCCGCCAAACTTATTGATCGGTTTATAGATATGGATATATTAAAGCCATTAGATGAAAATACTACATACGGGAAGAGCTACATTTATGACAAGTACATTAAAATTTTTAATTTATAGAAACATTAGGTCAATTCCTACAACAACGTATTTTCCAATGCCTGTTTCTTTTCAGGATAATCGGTAGTGAAATGTAGCCCTCTGCTTTCTTTTCGCATGGCTGCGCTTCTGCAAATTAAATAGGCTATGGTAATCATGTTTCTCAACTCGCAAAGCTGTGGCGAAAGCGTGGTAGTATCATACAGCATTTCTGTTTCGTTATACAAAAGGTACAATCGGTCTAAAGCACGTTTCAGGCGAACATCAGAGCGCACAATGCCCACGTAGCTAGTCATGATGTCTTGCAACTCTTTTTTGCTTTGGGTTATCAATACCATTTCTTTCGGTTCGGTAGTGCCTTCGGCATTCCAGTCGGGAATGTTTTCTTCAAAATCAATTTTATCTATTATTTCAGATGAAGCTAAAAAAATTCTGTGGGCAAAAACCAATGCTTCCAATAAAGAATTAGAAGCTAAACGATTAGCCCCGTGCAGCCCCGTAGCGGCACATTCGCCACAGGCAAATAAATTTCTGATAGAAGTGTTGCCATACTCATCAACCTTAATACCCCCGCAGGAATAGTGTGCGGCAGGCACAACGGGAATCATATCGGCAGCAATATCAATGTTCAGCGACAGGCATTTTTCATAAATATTCGGGAAGTGATGCACAAAGGCATCTTTGCCGATATGCCTGCAATCGAGATACACAAAATCATCGCCCCGCATTTTCATTTCATTGTCTATGGCACGCGCAACAATATCTCTTGGGGCTAAAGATTTTCTCGGGTCGTATTTGTGCATAAACTCCGCACCGTCTTTTGTTTTCAGTATGCCACCATCGCCCCGCACTGCTTCGGTGATAAGAAATGAAGGGCTTTCGCTCGGGTTGTAAAGCGCAGTGGGGTGAAACTGAATAAACTCCATATTTTCTACCCTGCCTTTGGCGCGATATACCATTGCAATGCCATCGCCTGTGGCAATGGTGGGGTTGGTGGTGCTTTTATAAACCTGCCCTGTTCCGCCTGTGGCAAACACGGTAATTTTAGACAGTATTTTTTCGATACGTTTGGTAACCAAATCCAGTACATACACTCCGTAAGCCGTAATATCTGCCGTTACGCGCGTTACCTGCCTTCCCAAATGATGCTGTGTGATTAAATCAATTACAAAACGATGCGGAATAATTTCAACATTGGCTAACTGATGTACTTTAGCGAGCAGCGAGCGTTCAATTTCTTTGCCTGTAAAATCTTTGTGATGCAAAATTCTGTTTTCGGTGTGCCCGCCTTCTTTGCCGAGTTCATATTCGCCATCAGCATTTTTATCGAATGCCGCGCCCCATTCAATAATTTCTTTTACGCGCTGCGGACCTTCCTTTACCACAATGTCAACAATATGCCTGTTGCACAAACCATCGCCTGCATCTAAAGTGTCTTCTATATGTTTGTCGTAGCTGTCTTTTTCGGTATCAAAAACCGCAGCTACACCGCCTTGTGCATACTTGGTGTTGGTCTCATCTGCATCGGCTTTGGTGATGATGCCTATTTTTTTCTGCGGAAAATTTTCTGCGGTTTTTACAGCGTAAGTAAGCCCCGCAATACCCGAACCTACAATCAGAAAATCGTATTTTAATGTCATAGTAGAATAGTTATGCTGAATAACAATAAACAATTTGTTTGGTTAAGATAGATTTTTTAGAACTCTGATTTTATCACGGCTATTTTTAACTCTGGCTTTGTAAAAAACTTTAGAAGAAGATTTTTTCTGAACTAAACTTAGTACACTATCATAACCATATTTTTTTCTTTCATCTTCTGTAAGTTTAAATTGTGAAAAATCATATTTTCCTGTAAACATTTTTGAATAAAAGTCGGTTTTGCTTGTGCTCTTGTTATCTAAAGTAAAAACATACTTTTTAGCGCTATCCAGTGAGAGGTTATTGACAGAAAAGTTAGATATAATATCAATTTCAAAATCAGATATTGAGTTTTCATTTTTCTCAAACTTAGCAGCAAACTCATCAAAATTATTTATGCATTCAATAAGACTAATTACAGCTTTATTTTTTTCTTTTTCTATATAATTACACCTGCTAATATTGCTTTCAGACAAAAAAATATATTCTTCACCAATTTTGGTTTTTACACTACAACTCCCCTCTAAAGTTCTAATAAATAATGTATCCTTAATTTGTCCCCGAAATGTTTTGTTTATTACCACTGTGAGTTGATTTGTAATGTCCCCTGCCTTTTGTATTTCTATTACTTTTCCAAGTCCTAAATAACTGGCATTATTGATCTTGTGTATTATTTCAAGAGAAAAGCATCTGCATGCGGATACATTAACGTGTATTGCTAAAAGTATCAAAGTAAGCTTTAGTTTAGAAATCATAATATTACTTATTTCTTTCCCAAATGCTTAGCCGTTGCATCTAAAGCCTCATACATTTCTTCTCCATATTTTCTAATCAAAGGCGTTTTCAGAAATTCATATACAGGGACTTTCAATTGCTTTCCCAAAGTACAAGCCGCTTTGCATATATACCATTCATCATAATTCAAAAACTCCATATCATCGCTCTTGGTAATTCTTATAGGATACAAATGGCACGATATGGGTTTATGAAAAGTGGTTGCACCTGCTTCGTAAGCCTTTTCAATACCGCATTTGGTAACGCCTTTATTATCGAAAGTAACAAACGCGCACGGTCCACTTTGCATCAGCGTAGTTTTCAGCGTGCCTTCGTCTATCACATTTACGCCATGTTTTTCAATAGCTTCAATACCTTCTTCGGTTAAAAAAGGCTTTATTTTTTTGAGTTCTTTTTTCAGAATTTTTACTTCTTCTTTTTCTAATGGCGCGCCCGCATCACCCTCTACGCAGCAAGCCCCTTTACATGCAGAAAGGTTGCATACAAACTGCCGCTCTATTATTTCTTCGCTGATTAAGAGGTTATCAATAGCTATCATGTACTATGGTTTCGTATTTTTGATAAATGACAATCAAAGTTACTGCTCGTATTCTGAAATACATGCTGTGCCTTTTGGTTTTGTGTTTTTTTTCTTCGGAAATTTCAGCGCAAAAAAAAGGCGGCTACAAATCATTGCTTTGGAAAATTTCGGGTAATGGTTTAACACATGAATCTTACTTATTTGGAACCATGCACGCCAAAGAAAAAGCGGTGTTTAATTTTTCTGAAAACTTTAATAAGGCTTTTAACAGCGCCAAAACCTTTGCTATGGAAATAGCTTTGGATAGCGATATGTACACCGGCATTTTCAATATGATGATGGCAGATGAAAACTATAATATCCACAATTACCTCTCTGATGCGGAATACAACAAGTTAGACGGTTGGCTGAAAAAAGAATATGGCTTCAAGCTAAAAATGTTTGAAAAAATAAAGCCCATTTTTTTATATGTAATGACCAATAAAGCCAGTGTGGGTATGCGGAATGAGCCTTTTTTAGATGAATATTTAGCCAAAGAAGCCGAAGCGAAAGGCAAGCAGGTAGTAGGGTTGGAAACTATTGAAGAGCAAGTGGCTGCTTTAGATTTTATTCCCATCGAAGAGCAATTCAAAATGATTTTGCAAAGTATTGAGCAACATAAGAAAGAGGAAAAGGAATATCAGAAGCTATTGAAGACTTATGTAAAACAAGATTTAGATAAGATGTTGCAACTGATTCAGCAATCGAGCATCAGCGATGAATCTTACAAAAAGCTGATTGACGACCGCAACAAAATAATGACTGAAAGACTGCTGCCGTTTATACAACAGCAATCCACTTTTGTGGCAGTCGGGGCAGGACATCTGCCGGGCGAAAAAGGCATTATTAATTTGTTGAAAGAACAAGGATTTACTGTAAATCCATTAAAATAATGAGGGATTACAACTTTGGTCTGCGCAAATAATTTTGCGATTTAAGAACGCTGCACGCTTTTCTACATTCTTGTATCAGCTTTGGAACAATAAGAGAGACCACATCATAATACAGATAACGCCTCGTTCATCTTATCAGGGTCTTGGCGGGCATCAAATACATCGGTGATATAAATAATTTGCTCTTCTATGCGATAAATGATTTTATAATTGCCCTCTATTAATCTTCTGTGTTTCCTACCTTCAATATATTCTTCTGTTTGTCCTAAATATTTATTATCTAAAAGCAGGTTAGCTTTCGCAAATATCTTATCCTGAATTTCCAGCACTTTTTCGAGCGGTGCACCCTGCTCTACCAAAAACAACAAATGACGATTGAGGTTGTCTTTGGCAAAATCGGTGTAAACAATTTTCATTTCGATTTTTTGGCTTCAATCATTTTCAAAAAATCTTTACGCACCTCTTCCTGCGAGGAAACTTTACCCGCCTTAATATCCTGTTCCGACTGACGGGCACGGGCAGTTAAAACCTCACTCCATTTTGAATCGGCAGATGCCTGTTTATTCGCTTTGTCGAGCAGGTAATCAATATAATCTTCCGCCATTTTTTTCAAATCATCAGGAAGATTTTCAATTTTTACGGTTAGCTCTGAAGTGTTCATTTTTTAACTTTGTTTTAAAGTTACTGAATTGCACGGGAATTGAAAATTGGAACAGGCATTTGAAAGCAGGGCTGCCTTGTATTACTATCTGCTTATCTTTATCTACTTTTAAAGCTATGATATTCATAAATTCACATAATTTAAATGACAAAACCGATAACTTTTTTACTGTTAGTGCTTTTGTTTTTTTCATGTGTAGAAAATGAAAAGCAACAAGAACAAGAGGTAATCAGCAGCTCGAAAACAACCGAGTATACACCTGCTTGTCTTATGGACGATAAGGGGTATATTATTCAGTTATTTCTCAGGTCTTATGCTAATCGTACCACGCTAATATATCTGTCATGGTATAATCGTGATTATATATTTACTAAATCCCCTGTTTTATTAAACAAAGATTCCGATATAAAAGACATCTTTGCTTCTTTAGAAGCTGACAACAAACTTGTTGTTATTAAAAGACCTGACCGTGACCCTTTAGCAAAATTGAATCGAATTTTTTATGATTCTATTTACAATCAAGCTCCCATTTTTATAAAGGATTCGATAGAAGTAAAAGTATTTCCATGCTATATTATTTACAGAGATACGACTATTTCTTTTGAAGAATATTGCGACATGGTAAGTTTTCACTCTCATAGTGCTTCTTTTATACAAAGTCGTTTTAGAAAACGTTTGGAAAATATTACTATGGAAAGGAAGATGACAATGATTTCTCCTGTTCTTATTTGTACTCAAAAAATAATTGACAATACGGAATCAGAAGATGATTGGTAATGTATCAAAAAATCACTTTTGATAAAAAATATCATTTGGAAGTATAATAAAACAAAATGCTTGGAATGTTGGCGGATAAAAATCCTATGATAGCGTTTCGGGATTTATAAATTTTGAAGGCGGGTTGATTCCAAAGAAGTAAAACAAATTGAGCAATCAAAATGATAAAACAAGCAACTTTTTGTCTGTTAGTGCTTTTGTTTTTTTCATGTGTAGAAAATGAAAAGCAACAAGAACAGGAGGTAATCAGTAGCAAGGACAAACCGGCACTCTATATTTTTTGCGATAAGTTGCCCCGCTTTCCCGGAGGCAATAAATTATTGGTTGAATATATAGAGTCCAATATAAAATGGCCAAAAAAATTTGATGGTGCGAGTATTGCAGGTATTGTTGACCTCATTTTCGTGATTACTGATGAAGGGCATATTACTGATGTAAGAGTTATTAATGGGCTACACCCTGACTTCGATAAGGAGGCTATTCGGCTTATTGAAACAATGCCAAAGTGGGAGGCTGGTGTAATAAATGGGAAAAACGTCAGTGTGTTAATGTATCTGCCTATTATGTTTGAACTCAAATAACAGTAATGTTGACATCAGCCTAAACACCATAAAGTTTCACCAATACAAAAAGACATTTAGGTTTTAGCAGGTTCTGGCTATAATTTATTCCCATTAATAACTTTAACGATTAACCGACAGCAATTTTCTATTGTTTAATTTCGGAGAAAATACAAATTCCGACAAATGAGAATAGGAATAGTATGTTACTCCACTTATGGAGGCAGTGGGCGCTGGGCATCTGCCGGGCGAAAAAGGTATTATCAGTTTGTTGAGGAAGCAAGGGTTTACTGTAATTGCAGTGAAGTAATACTAATTGCGAGAAGCATAAATACTGCAATAAAACAAAGAAAATCTGCAGGCCTGTAAGCCGGGTTCTGTCGGGTTCTATCATTTATCTGGGGCTATTATCACTAACAGCCTCTATCGACCTACCCATCAACATTGTGCGGGCAGCACTCAGGCGTTGACTTATTTGGTCTTTCGACTGGCGAGGTTTACCCCCAAAACATATCGCTATGCTTTGCCGTGTGCTCTTACCACACGTTTTCACCCTTACTCATTTCCGAAGAAATATAGCGGTAATTTTCTGTGGCACTTTCTGTTATTCTGAAAAAAATCAAAATACCTACCCGTTAGGTAGCGCCATGCCCTGTGTCGCCCGGACTTTCCTCTGCGTATTGCTACACAGCGATAGAACAGCCTGCATTACTGCAAAATTACTACTATTTGCGCTGTGTCAGCCGAATGTCAGTTTTGTGTCATAAGCCCTTGAAATATTACTGTAGCCCAAACATTTATTGTTCCTTTGCGTTCGATTTTAAAACACCTCTATATAATGAAAACTAAAATTTCTTTTGTTCTTTTCTTTGCTCTTTCTTTTTTTATCACACAAGCCCAAACAACAGTAAGCGATTTTGTAGTACTGGGCTCACAATATGCCAATCAAAGTTTTTATAGCCTGAAAAATGGTGAAAAAGCCAAGGTTTCTAATACCAACTGGGATTTGCAGTTTGGCACTGCACAACGCTCGGCAATGGTACGCACTAATGATGCTAAAAATATTCAGGCTTATGCACTCGCCAATGCTGATACTGCCAACTGGAATGCTATAGACACTACAGGCATGTATCGCCTCTATGATGCAGATACTTCTTGGGAATATGGCGCATTAAACAATATCGGCTCGTTACAACACCCCGACTACGGCTGCTTGTACTACACCGGAATAGGGCAGTTGGTAGGGCATCGCTTGTTTGTATTAAAACTCAACAATGGCGCATGGAAAAAATTGTGGATTAAAAGTTTAGACTTTTATGTTTACACCATTTTAATGTCCGATTTAGACAATAGCAATGAGCAGGTAATTACAATCGATAAAGCATTATACAATACTAAAAATCATTTCTATTACAGCCTGGAAAATTTACAGGTGCTCGATACTCAGCCCGATGCCGAAGAATGGGATTTGGTTTTCAGGAAATACTATGCGATAGATTCTCTTACAGGATTACCTTTCAATGCGGTTACGGGTGTTTGGAAAAATAAAGGCGTGGAAGTAGCCGAAGCTAAAGGAGTAAACGTAAACACTTTAGATTCTGATTCGGGATACACTTATTCTTCATTATTAAACACCATAGGTTTCGACTGGAAAGAATATGATTATGATAATAACGTGTATATCATTGCCAATGATGTGGTGTATTTTATAAAAGATGTTCAAGGTGATATTTATAAGTTTGTATTGACCGGCTTCGCAGGCTCTTCTACCGGAAGAATAGAATTTGAAAAAACCAATTTATCTGCACCGATAGCATCGGTAATTAATTCTGCCAACAGCAACTTAACCACATTGGCGCTTTATCCTAATCCGTCACAAAACACGGCAAATATTTTAGTGTCATTAAAACAACAGGGCGATATTAATTTGAGCGTTTATGATGTAAGCGGAAAAGAAATTTTGAGTAAGCGCACCACCGCTTCAGCAGGCTTAAATAATTTCTCTCTTGAAACCAACAATCTGAACAACGGTTTATATTTTATAAAAATTAATGATGGTAAAAATGAACTGTCGCAGCAATTATTAGTAGCTCACTAATAATCTGAAGGCTTGTAAAATGCTTCAGCTAAATAAAATATTATTGCTTACATGGGTGCTGTTTTGTTACAGCGCCTATTTTGTTTTTGGACAATCTTCAACCATTCAGTTTTTAAATCCCATAACCAATGAGCCGGTTGTCGATGCACATATAGTTATTAAACCTTCCGAAGAAAAAAATACCGCTGTCATAAAATTAATTAGCAATGCCGAAGGAAAAATTTATACAGATTATACAGGGGAAGCAACACTAAGTGTTTCACATGCTTCATTTATTCCTTTCAGCAAAAAAATATTTATCGAGAGCGACAGCGAAATAAAATTAGAACCTATCACCATTACTATAGATGATGTAATTGTTACCGCAAGTTTTACGCCCACTGAATCGAAACGTTCGCTGTATCCTGTTACTGTAATTAAAGAAGAGTCGATTGAGCGCAGAGGGGCAAACAATTTGAAAGATGTATTGAAGCAACAACTCAATGTAAGAGTATCGCAAGACGCAATTCTTGGAAGTGGAATTGCCTTACAAGGTCTGGGCGGGCAGCAGGTAAAAATATTGGTAGATGGGGTGCCGGTAATTGGCAGGATAAACGGCAATGTAGATATTAGCCAGCTCAATTTAAACGATGCTGAAAAAATAGAAATTATCGAAGGCCCCGTTTCGATGCAATATGGTACTAATGCTTTGGGTGGTGTAGTAAATATCATCAGCAGGCAAAGCGATAAGAACAGCATATCAGCGCAGCTTAATACTTATTACGAAAGTATTGGGCAATATAATGCCGATGGCAGCATCGCGTTCAGCAAAAAGAAAAACTCTTTAAGAATTTCCTTCGGAAGATATTTTTTTGATGGCTTTTCTCCCGTTGATACTTCGAGAAATATGTTGTGGGATCCCAAGCAACAATATTTCGGAAACATAAAGTATGGTTTGAAACTTAAAGAAGTTCAGCTTACTTATTCCGGAAATATTTTTCACGAAATCATTGAAAACCGCGGGCAAAAAAGACCCTTATTATACATTACCGCTTTTGACGATTACTACACTACTTTGAGAGTAGATAATGCTGTTTCAGCGAAAGGTAAAATTTTTAAAAACCACTACTTAGATAAAGTTGTGGCCTATAATTTTTTTCAGCGCAGAAAAGACACTTACCTGAAAGATTTAACTACGCTTGAAAAAAATCTTACTTCCAATACCGAAGATCAGGACACTGCAAGATTCACTAATATTTTAGTAAGGGGTGTAGTGTCGAGAGACAAGCCCGACACGTGGATGAATTATCAATTGGGTTACGACCTTAATCATGAAACAGGAACGGGCAGGCGCATAGAAAACAACAGGCAAAGCATTGGAGACTATGCTATGTTTTTCAATTTTAATTTACGCCCTGTAGAAATGCTGGTATTACAACCCGGTGCCCGCTGGTCTTATAACACAGCATACAAAGCACCGGTTTCACCGGTAATGAATATAAAGTTGCAGCCTGCAGCACAGATAATTATTCGCACTTCTTATTCAAGAGGTTTTCGTGCGCCCGATTTAAAAGAATTGTATTTCGAGTTTGTAGATATTAATCACAATATTTTGGGCAACCCTAATCTTAAAGCCGAAACATCACACAATTTTAATTTTAACTTACAGTTTGCCGACACCTACAAGCAAAAACATTTTCTGAAAATTCAGCCTTCATTTTTCTACAACAACATCAACAATAATATCTTTTTGGTGATTACCAATTTTATGGAAAACCGTGCTACCAATATTAATATCGGCAAATACAAAACCACAGGTATTCAGTTGCAAACACAATATACTTTCAACAACAACCTGAATGTGCTTGCAGGCTTTAGTTACACCGGCAGAAGTTTCGATTACGACACTACTTCTACCAACTTTTATTACAGCCCGGAAGTAAGCGCAGAAGTAAGTTACACTATTCCCAAAGCCAGGGTTACACTTTCGGTATTTAACAAATGGAATGGTGAGTTGGTTACTTTGTCGCTGCAGGAAAATCAAGTGGTGCAACAACAACTGGCTGCATTTAACACGTTAGATATTTCTGCCAACCGCTCATTTCTGAAAAATAAAATAAACATAACTATAGGCGGAAAAAATATGCTGAATGTAACCAATGTGGCGGCAAGAGGATTTGCCTCGGGCTTTCATGGTGGCAGTGCAAACAGCGCAATGGCAGGCTGGGGGCGAAGTGTATTTGTTTCTTTAAAGTTTAACTTTGTGAAGAATGCATAGCGTGTGGCTAAATAGTAATTATCGTTGTTTTCACCACAAAGTTATTTGTGCAATATTGTTGTGCACATCAATATTTTTTTCAGGATGTTTTAAAGAAGAAAAACCTGTTCCACGACCACCTAAAGGCGACACGGAAGTGGTGCAAATTCCGCTTACCAGCAACTACGACAAACAGTTTTATTTCGATTTATTTACCAATCAAATTATTGCTTCTAACAATAATGAAGCATGGGATTTAGCTTTTGATGCAAGCGAGAATGGTTACCATATCTGGCTCAACAGCTCTAAGTTGATGCAGGCATGGAATACCGGAAGAAAAGATTTTACCGCTGTTAATTCACAAGCAGGAGCTAAATGGGAATGGGATTATCCCGATGGTGATATTCAGAAAAATGCTATTGGCGAATGGGGCGCTTTCAATAATGGTAATGTTGTTTCTAACAAGCATGTATATATTATTGACAGAGGTGTAAATAAAAATGAAAACAGTTTCGGCAGAAGAAAAGTAGTGTTTGAGTCGCTGGAGAACGAGACTTACAAAGTGCGCTTTTCAAGGGTTGATGGTGGCGATGAACACATTGTTGATATACCGAAAGACAGCCGTTACAACCGGGTATATTTTTCTTTAGATAATGGCGGTGAAGTGGTAAAAGTTGAGCCTGAAAAAAATACTTACGATTTAATTTTTACCCGCTACACCCATATTTTTTTAGAGTATGATACTTTGCCTTACCTGGTTACGGGAGCATTACTAAATATTTCAAACGTACAGGCAGCAAAAGACAGCACACTAAAATTTGATGAAATTGAACTTACCGATATTGATAAGTTTAACTTCAGCAGCAACAGAGATGCTATAGGCTACGATTGGAAATCGTTTGACATTAATATTGAAAAATACGATATCATTGCAGGTAAATTTTATGTAGTTAAAGATCAGGAAGGGAACTATTACAAATTGCGTTTCTTAGATTTTTTCAGCGATACAGGTGAGAGAGGTTTTCCGAAGTTTGAGTATCAGCGATTGTGATATTTTGAACTTCCCATTATGGCGATAAAAATCTGCACAGCCATATTACAATCTTTTATAGCTTTATGTGTTATCAATTTTGTTTCATAAATGATTTCACGAAAAAAATTTTTGAAAAACACTATGCTTGTCGCCACAGGATTTTCTTTAATAAAATGCAATTCTGATTTTGATGCTTCAGCATTCACGTTGGCGAAAAATACTAAGACTACACGTGAAGCTGTAAAAGATGAAACGTTTTGGGAATCTGTTAGAAAGCAGTATGTCATTTCAAAAGAAGTTATCAATTTAAATAATGGCGGTGTAAGCCCACAGCCTATTCCGGTACAAAAAGCGCATATCAAAAATTATGAGTTTAGTAATGAAGCCCCCACTTATACTATGTGGCGGCAACTTGATAAAGGGCGGGAACCTTTACGCAAGCAACTTGCCGAAATGCTGGGCTGCGATGCTGAAGAAATTGCCATTAACAGAAATACTACCGAAGGATTAAATGCTGTTATAGCAGGGCTGCCCCTTAAAGCAGGCGATGAAGTAGCGCTTACAAAATATGATTACCCCAATATGATAAACGCCTGGAAGCAGCGTGCTAAACGGGAAGGTATTGTATTGCGATGGGTAGATTTAGCATTGCCCGAAGAAGATGACGAAACAATTGTTGCAAAGTTTGCCTCGCAAATAAATGAAGCAACTAAAGTGGTGCATATTACACATGTAATCAACTGGACCGGACAAATATTACCTGTTCAGAAAATTGCAAACTATGCCAAAAGCAAGGGCTGTGAAGTAATAGTAGATGGAGCGCATTCTTTTGCACAACTGAATTTTAAAATCAATGAATTGAACTGCGATTATTTTGCAAGCTCATTGCACAAATGGCTGTGCGCGCCTTTTGGCACTGGTATTTTATATGTGAAGCGAAAAAATATTGCTAAAGTTTGGCCGCTTACGGCTTCTTATGAATCGCAGGTAGATGATATCAGAAAATTTGAAGTGCTGGGCACTCACTCTTTTGCTGCCGAAATGGCTATTGAAGACGCTGTTAATTTTCATGAAACAATAGGCGCTGCTTTAAAAGAAGAGCGGCTTCGGTATTTAAAAAATTATTGGTTAGAAAAAATAAAACATTTTCAGAAAGTAAAAACATATACCTCGCTGAAAGCCCAATACAGTTGTGCTATTGCAACCATTGGCATTGAAGGCATAGATGCGGAAATAATAGAACAACAGCTTTTAGAAAAATATAAAATTCATTGCACCATTGTAAAGCATGAACAAGTAAACGGCATAAGAATTACCCCGCATGTTTATACTTCATTAAGCGAATTAGATATATTGGTAAACGCTATTAAAGAAATGGCTACGTAATAATTTTTATGAGCAAGCCGTCACAAAATATAATTCAGAAAACAGTTTTTTGGCTACAGAAAAACCGTTTGCTGAACATTTTGCTTGTTCTTACTTTTTCATGTTTTATTGTTTTCATGCACGATAGTTTTGTAAATGTTTCTATCAATTTAATGAATGCTTATTCGTTTGCAACTTATGATAAAACGGTAAGCATCATAGCATTTATTATTGGCGTTGCAGGTATTTCTATTTTAGGTTATAAGATTTATGCTGAAAGAAGTTTTTGGCAGGCAAAAATATTTTATCTCGCTGCTTCATTTACGCTATTGGCAATTCATTTTTTTGTGCTCACCGAAATGAGTATAGAAATGATTCACGCGCTAATGTATTTCGGTTTATCTTTTTTGTTATTTCCTCTTTTCGGGCGATACAGTGCCGCTATTATTTTTGCGCTTGTAGTTATGATTATTGATGAATGGTTTCAGTATAAAATTCTATATCCCGAATATGTGGAGTACTATGAGCTGAACGATATTTTGCTAGATGTTTTAGGAAGCGGTTTATTGATTACGCTGTTATTTATTTTTGGCGTGAAGAACAAAAACAATGACACTGCTTTTTTTAAAAAGAGCGAGTTTGTTTTATCAGGCTCAATTTTGTTTGTGGTTTTTCTGGGATTAGCCACCTGCTTTTTTTCTTTATATCCTGAAAATAGTTGCGGGAATACCATTTTCGTTTTCAATAAATTAAATAATCCTCATCTTTTTTGGCAAGTTCACCCTTTCAATAAAGCAGTTTATCATGTAATGAAGCCTGTTGAAGGCATTGCTATTATTACAATTACGATATTATTCTTCTGTAGCATATCGCTGTTTCAGAAAAACAACAGCACTATTTAGATAAAATCTAAATAATTTTGCGCTTCAACTCTTTTGTCATAGCTTTGTCATTGTTTAGACAAATTCTAAACAATAAGCCTTATGGAAAATAAAAAATTTGTAGCCATCAACTACATTACCTGCGATATAGATTATCGCCCAAGATTTGAAGAATTATTTGCTTCACGAGCTAAGGCAATAGACAATATGCCGGGCTTTCATTTTATGGAAGTGCTAAAACCACAAACCGAAGAAGACCCATATCTTATTGTAAGTCATTGGGATAGCGAAGAAAATTTTAAAACATGGACCGGCAGCCCCGAGTTTATTGAAGGGCACAAGCGTGGTTTTGAAGACATTAAAAAAGCAAGAGAAGAAGGCAGAAAACCGCCAATGAGTTCTTCTTTTAAAACTTATGAAGTAATTGCCCGCTAATAAATACTGAAAAATGGATAGCAATTCAAAAATAATTCAGTGGATTAAAAAAGTTGGAGTCTTCGGGTTTCTGTTCTTTTTAATAAAAGGGCTGTTATGGTTAATTATACCATACCTTATTGGCAAAGGGTTGTTTTAGCATCGTGTCAAATATGAATTGGGATATTTGTGTTTCTCGCAGATTTCGCTGATGAATGCAAGAACTGTCAGCGTGATTTGCGTAATCAGCGGGAAAATTTTTAAAACATTTTAGTATTGACAGGACATTAGTATGGTTTTATGGTTTTTAGTCGAAAAGGCATTTCTGAAATTCGGAAGTGCCTTTTTAGTTTTAAATACTTCCGGTTTATTTTATCGCCCATATTCCAATTTTTTCATCATTTTCGCATTCAGCAAAAAATAAAAACATGGCATATCAATTAAGTAAACAGTTTCCGAAGAAAAGAGCATTTATTACCGGTGGTGGTGGCGCATTGGGCAAAGCCTTTGCATTACACCTGGCAAAAGAAGGCTGGGCAGTGGGCATTACCGATATAAACGATGCCGCTTTAGAAAGCGCCAAAAAAGAAATTGAAGCGGCAGGCGGAAAATGTTTTACTTACAAATTTGATGTTGCCGACAAGCATCAGTATAAAACTGCTTTCGATGATTTTGTCGCAAAAAATGGCGGTATAGATTTTTTAGTGAATAATGCGGGTGTTGGCGATGGCGGTTTGTTTGGCGAGTATGAGCTCGATAAGTGGGATTGGATTACCGGCATTAACCAAAATGCCGTGGTGTATGGCTCGCACTATGCAGCGCAAGTAATGAAGCAACAGCGCAGCGGGCACATTCTCACCATTTCAAGTATTGCAGGTGTGGCAAGCATGCCTAACATGAGCATGTATAATGTTACTAAAGCGGCAGCATTGGCTTTAGCCGAAAGTATTTATGCCGAATTAAAACCTTTTGGGGTGAACGTTTCTGTGGCATTGCCCGAGTTTTTTAAGAGCGGCATTATGACACAAGCCAAAGGCGATGCTAACGCCAAAGCCATTGGTATGAAGAAAATTGAAAAAGCGCCTTTCACTCCCGAAGAAGTTGCCGATATTATTCTGAAAGAAGCAGGCGCGGGCAAGTTTTATATTCTACACCCTTTCCGTGCTAAGTTGGGCTTCTTTGTGCGCAATCATTTTCCTAACTATTTCTTAAACATGAAGCTGAAAGAATTTTCTAAAAAGAAATGGGTGGCGGAAGCGTTGCGGAAGAAGTAGTTTTCTCAATACTTAAAAATTTTCTTTTTAAGAAATTGCCCATCGGTAAATGCTACATAAATAAAATATATGCCATTATTCAGAAAATACACATCAATTATTTCCTTGTATTCTGAAACAATTAGCTGATGCCCTAAAATATCGGCTACAACTATTTTTTCAATATTGTTAAGCCCGGTATTTTGTATGGTTATTGTATTCTGAAACGGATTGGGATATACTTGAATTTCGGCAGCCGTTTTTTCATTTACACCTACACCTAAACATGCCCTGTCGCTAAAAACATAAAAGTCCGAAATCGTACTGTCGCCATAATTGCATAATCCATAAGATTCTTGGTCAAATACATTCTCACACATAAAGTATGGGTATACTGCACCTGAACCTAAATATTCAGTATAAACATAGCTGTTGCACGAATAAAATGTTGAGCTATCCCTGTTAGTTATTTTACAATTAAAAGTTTTTAAAAACTTATTTCCAACATCAATAGAATCTATAAAATCTACAACTGCATAAATTGTATTATCATCATTATCAGGAATGGTGTCATAAAAAGAGCACCCGTTAATGTCGTAGAAAGAAATGGTGTCGCCAATTTGCGCACCGAAATAATAAGTAGATCTAAATGCCCTATCCATATAAAAGTAAACCGTATCGTTGCTTTCGTATGAAAAAATATTACTTCCTATTCTTTTGCAATTAATCCCATCTACTACAGTATCGGTTTCTACTTTAAGTGTGTAATAATATGTTGGAGACAGCCATGCATAACTAATTATCCATTCCGAAGAAGGTAAAGCCCATTTTTGCGGAAATGCCTTCTGAATAAAACTCAAAACAAGTATTAGTGTTATTGCCTTTTTCATAACAAATTTTACCAAGCAAATATATGTAATGGCACAATGCGAAATGTCATTGTAATGCAATATATCATATCGTATTTGTTTTCCTGTTGCAGAAAATATATTGAAACCACTTTCATAGCACCGTTTTGTTATTTACTTTTATAGCTATGAAAAACAACCTGATTACTGCCTTATCATTGTCAGTTCTATTTATTTGGAGTGCCTGTAACTCAGATAATATCAACTGGCAAAACATCGAAAAAGATTTACAAACCCAAATGATAATGGCTGAAGATGGCGATACCATTCGCATTCCCGAAGGGCATTTCAAATTTTCGGGCAGCATTTCTTTAGACGAAAAAAACAATATTGTAATTATCGGTGCAGGCTTAGACAAAACGGTTTTGTCATTTAAAGGACAAACCGAAGGTGCCGAAGGGTTGCGCATTACCAATGGCAAAAATATTTTGGTGCGAGGCCTTACTATTCAGGATACAAAGGGCGATGCTATTAAAACTCAGGATATTGATGGAATGAGTTTTATAAATGTGCGTACCGAATGGACAGGCAAACCTAAAGAAAGCAATGGCGCTTATGGGTTTTATCCGGTGCTGTGCACCAACGTATTGCTTGAGGGCTGTATTGCCAATGGCGCTTCCGATGCAGGTATTTATGTAGGTCAATCGAAATATGTAATAGTAAAAAATTGTACCGCATATCATAACGTGGCAGGCATTGAAATTGAAAACACTTTATATGCCGATGTCTATGATAACTATGCTCACGATAACACAGGTGGTATTTTAGTTTTCGACATGCCCGATTTGAAACAGAAAAAAGGCGGTTATGTAAGAGTATATGACAATTTAATTACCAATAATAATCACCGCAATTTTGCGCCTCCCGGAAATATTGTGGGCAAAGTACCTGCCGGAACAGGCTTTATGGTTTTGGCAGCAAGCAATGTAGAAGTGTTTAATAACCGCATTGAAAAAAATAAAACTGCTGGCGTTTCTATAGCAAGTTTTTTATTGGTAGAAGATAATATTAAAGACACGTTGTTCGACCCATATCCAAAAGCTATTGATATTCACGATAATACTTTTTCGAGAAAATTTATTCAGATTGCCGATTGGAGAAACGATTTGGGTAAGCTCGCATTATTCAAATTTATGTTGAGCGTTCCTGATATTATTTATGATGGAATTGTTGATCCTGTAAATGGCAGTAAAACTGAAAATAAATTATGCCTTAGAAATAATGGTGAAGCAACCTTTGCAAATATCGATGCGCAAAACGATTTTAAAAATATTACTACCGATATTAAAGCACATGATTGCACTTTAGGGCAATTGCCTCAAGTTCAGTTTCAGACAATTAAAGAAGATACTTTGCCTGTTTTGACAGAAGATGAAATAGTGATTTAAAATGAAAAGAGTTATCAGTCTTCAGTTTTTAGTTTTCAGTTTAAAAAAAAGAGCAGTAACCTTAATTTTATTATCGCTGTCATTTTTCTTATTACATAGTTGCTCTCAAAACGAAAGTAATTCTTCAGCACCAACCGTTGCAATTGCTACCCCTGTAAAACTAAAAGGCACAGCAAAAGCAACACTTTCAGAATATGATTTTTTTAAAGGAAATATTGCAGCGCAAGTTCCAGCCGATGATGTTGTGCCTTATGAACTGAACTCCCCTTTGTTTTCAGACTATGCACACAAAGCACGTTTTATAAAATTTCCCGAAGGCGCTTCTGTAGATTATAAACAAAAGGAAATGTTAGATTTCCCCAAGGGCACTACTATTATTAAAACCTTTTATTACCCTAACGATTTTACCGATTTATCGAAAGGAAAAAAGAATATTGAAACCCGGTTATTAGTACATGAAGAAAAGGGCTGGGCGGCTTACAGCTATATTTGGAATGATGAACAAACCGATGCAATGTATGAAGTAGCAGGCGGAAGAAAAGATATTTCGTGGGTGCATAGCGATGGTAAAAAAAGAGATTTGAATTATGTGATACCCAATGTAAACCAGTGCAAAGGCTGTCATACTTACAACGGAAAAATGATTCCTATTGGCCCAACGGCTCGCCAGTTGAATGGCGATTTTGCTTATCACGATGGCACAACAGAAAATCAATTGCTGCATTGGGAAAAGAAAGGTTTATTGAAAGGGTTGCCTGAATTGGCACAAGTAGATAAAGCTGCCAATCCTGACGACCCACATGCTTCATTAGAAGCTAAAGCAAGAGCTTATTTAGATATTAACTGCGCACATTGCCACCGCGAAGGCGCGCCTGCCATTACTTCGGGCTATCTGGTAGATTTTTATCAGAGCGACAAAACCAAATTAGGATTTTATAAAGCACCTGTCGCGGCAGGCAGAGGTTCGGGAAACAGAAAATATGATTTGCTGCCGGTCAAGCCCGATGAGTCTATTATTATATACCGAATGGAATCTGACGACCCCGGAATAATGATGCCCGAATTAGCCAGAAAATTAAAGCACGAAGAGGGTGTGCAACTTATTAGAAAATGGATTGCTTCTTTGCCTGAAGATGATGGAAAAATGGCTTTGAAGCAAAAATAATTTTTTGAGTATAGCATCAATATTGAATTTGAAGCACTAAGGTCTTTACTGATAAAACTTGGATTCAATGAAAGAATAAAAGGAAGTCATCACATTTACAGTAAAGAGGGGGTTGAAGAAATTATTAATCTTCAGCAATCAGTGGCAGGTAAGGCAAAACCTTATCAAGTTAAACAAGTTAGAATTTTATTAGTAGAATATAAGTTAACTGAAGAAAAATAGTGCGGTATGAAACACTCACCCAAATATGAAATTATTATTTATTGGAGCAAAGATGATAACGCCTATATAGCTGAAGTGCCCGAGTTGCCGGGCTGTATGGCAGATGGACAATCATACGGAGAAGTAATTCAGAATGTAGAGGTAATTATTAACGAATGGATAGAGACTGCCACATCATTGAACCGCATTATACCTGAGCCAAAAGGAAGATTGAAGTTCGCATAAAACTATTTTTTCTTCTTCACTTTGGCTTTGTTTACAAACTCGCCTTTCTCTTTTATTTGGTCGTAATCATCGCGCTCTTTAAACTTTTTATCTTCCACGTTTCTGTTTAAAAACTCGTTGATTTTAGATAAATCCATATTGGTTTTTATTTCGCCAAATTCATTAATGCTCAACTCAAACCCATCTAATTCGGGGTGCATTTCAGGCTTTCCTTCTTGTGGCTTCTTTTTAGGCATGGCAAACTATGTTGTTATTCAGCGATTAAATTACAAAAATTAATGGGTATTAATTTACCTATCCTTCAAAAGCAACAATTCAAGTAATTAATGCTTTGCAAAAAGATAACACACTAAACATAAATTTTCAACTACTTTAGTGGCTTGTGAAAAACGAGTCGGTAATACACCAATGGCTTCAGAAAAAGCAAGGCATTACCTTAGCGGTATATGCCGGGCTCATTGCCTTTTGCACCTACTCTTGTATGTATGCCTTTCGCAAACCCATCACGGCAGGTACTTTTTCAGAATACAATGATTTTTTTGGCTTGCAATACAAAACCGCTATTGTAATTATTCAATTAATAGGTTATGTGCTTTCTAAATTTATTGGCATCAAATTTATTGCTGAAATGGATGGCGCAAAGCGCGCCTATACTTTAATCGGTTTGGTATTGTTTGCCCAACTTACATGGCTGGGCTTTGCCGTTGTGCCACAGCCTTACAATTTGATTTTTCCTTTTTTAAACGGCTTGCCCTTAGGTATGATATGGGGCATTGTTTTTTCTTATCTGGAAGGAAGGCGGTTTACTGAATTTATGGGGCTGGCGTTAAGCGCCAGTTTTATTTTTGCTTCAGCTTTTGTAAAAGATACTGCCAAATGGCTAATGAATTTAGGCGTTTCAGAATTCTGGATGCCCTTTGCGACAGGCTTAGTTTTTTTGTTGCCATTAGTCATTTTTACTTTGCTGCTCAATCAAACCCCCGCCCCTACAATAGCAGATGAACAACTGAAAACCAAGCGGAAACCCATGAATGCTGTTGAGAGAAAAGCGTTCTACATGAAATTTTTCTTAGGGCTGACCTTATTGATTTTAGTTTATGTGTTGTTATCGGTTTACCGCGATTTCAGAGATAATTTTATGGCTGAAATATTCAACGATTTACAATTAGATAAATCAACGTTTACTAATGTAGAACTATGGGTATCGGTAGCAGTTTTGTTTCTGTTGGTATTTATAGTTTTCATTAAAAACAACAAACTGGCATTACAAGTAAATTTATTGGCAGTGCTTTGCGGTTTTTTGGTAATGGGCATTGCTACCACAGGTAATTTACAAGGCTGGCTGAGTAATTATTGGTGGATGTTTGCTACGGGCTTTGGCGCATATATTGCCTATATTCCTTTCAACAGTATTCTTTTCGACAGATTAATTGCCGCTTTTAAAACCGAAGGCAATACAGGCTATCTTATTTATTTGGCCGATTCATTTGGTTATTTAGCCAGTCTTTTTGTAATGTTCTATCGCAATTTCGGACAAGCAGAATTAAGTTGGGCTGTTTTTTTCGCCTACACAAGCCTTTCTTTTGCAGTTGCCGGAACCTTTCTGACATTAGGTTCAATGGCATATTTCTATAGAAAATAAAATTTTTTGCAACAATTAATCGTATATCTACGATAAAAGATTATCTTTGAGCATTAATTACAAATATCATGGCTATAAATAAGAAACATGAATTCACTAAAAACGAAGTAGCCTTAGCAGATTTTGCTAAAGCGTTATCGCATCCCGCTCGCATAGCTATCTTAAAAGAGTTGGCGAAGAAAAACAGTTGTGTTTGTGGCGAAATAGTAGAGGTGTTGCCGTTAGCGCAATCTACCGTATCGCAACATTTAAAAGAATTAAAAGAAGCGGGGTTGATTCAGGGCACTTTAGATGGTGCTAAAAGTTGCTATTGTATAGATTATAAAAATCTGAAAAAGGCTATAGAGCAATTGAATACAATGTTTGGTAATGTTATAAAGTTTGAAAAAATGAATTGTTGTTAGCTATGAAATCATTTTTCACCAAATACCGAAAGCCAATAGTAATTACGCTTTCAATAACCATACTTCAGTTAATATGGGGCTTTGACCCTAAGTTCTGCATTATCAATATTATTTGGCTTTTAGTTTAAACAATGGAAAAGAAAAAACTGCTTTTTGTTTGTATTGAAAACAGCAACCGAAGTCAAATGGCACAAGCTTTTGCAATAATACATGGCGGCAACAAAGTAGAAGCCTATAGTGCAGGCTCAAAGCCTTCGGGAAAAATTAACCCAAAAGCCATTGCAGCGATGCAGGAACTGGGCTATGACTTATCTGCACACGATTCAAAATCGTTACAAGAAATTCCGCAAACTACTTACGACTATGTGGTAACGATGGGCTGTGGCGATGCCTGCCCATGGATACCTGCTAAACATCGCATTGATTGGCAAATACCCGACCCAAGAGATATGCAGCCGGAAGCATTTAATCAAGTAAGAGATTTGATTGAGGCAAAAGTGAAAGCTGAAATAACAGACAAACTTTGATAACTCAAAACCCCATTTCATTTTTCACCTGCTCAATCGCTTTCAACAAGCCTTCAATGTCTTCCGAATAAATTCGACCAATATTGCCAATGCGGAAACAATCGGCTTTAGTAAGTTTGCCGGGATAAATGACATAATCTTTTTCATTCAGCTTTTGATAAAACGTTTCGAAATGATAGTTGCTATGCGCAGGGCTGTGAAAAGTGTTAATAATGTAGCCTTGTTTTTCTTTCGCTAAATAAGGCTGAAAACCTAACTGCACCATACCATCCATCAACAGTTTAAAATTAGATTGATAGCGTAAACTTCTGCCTTCAATGCCACCCTCTTCTTCCAGTTCTTTTATGGCTTGATGAAACGCCATTAACGAATGAACCGGTGGTGTAAATCGAAACTGCCCATTAGCTTCCAGGCCTTTCCACTGTTCATATAAATCTAAACTCAAACTGCGGCTATTGCCTTTGCAAGTGTTTAAATGGCGAGTATTTACAATGGCAAACGAAAAGCCCGGCACACCTTCAATACATTTATTAGAAGAAGAAACTAAATAATCTATGCCACAATCTTTCACATTTACAGGCACAGCGCCAAAGCTGCTCATGGCATCTACAATATAAATTTTGTTATGCGCTTTAACTGCTTTTCCAATTTCGTAAATGGGGTTGAAGATACCACTGGTAGTTTCACAATGCACTACCACCACGTGAGTAATAGCAGTGTTGTTTTTCAGCGCATTTTCTATTTCAGAAATATTCGGAAGCTCATCTTCAGCATAAACCAAAGTAGTGCTTTCAATATTTAAGATGTTTACCATTTTGGCAATGCGCTCGCCATAAGCGCCATTGATAATGATGAGTAAATGTCCGTCTTTCGGAATGGCAGTCTGCATTACTGCTTCTACACCAAACGTGCCGGATCCTTGCATAATAACGGTGTCATAACCATCTTCTTTGCTTACTCCTGCAAAGCCTAATAACTTGCTGCGAATTTCTTTTACGGCATTGATAAAAGTAAAATCGCGCGAACCATAATCGTGCAACATGGCTTGTTTCACGGTTTCGCTGGTTGTAAGAGGTCCGGGGGTAAAAAGTAGTTTGTCTTTGGTAGTCATATTTTATAGCTTACAAAACAATTTCTAAAATATCATTCACGCTGTTTACAATATGCGTGTGCGGATAATGCAACAATTCCTCTTTGGTGTATGCGCCACTGGTAACGCCAATTACATAACGTGTTCCGGTGTTGGTGCCTTCTTCTAAATCGCTTGGTGTGTCGCCCACTTTTGCGATGGCTTTCACATCATCTATGTCCAGTTGTTGCATAATTTTTTCAATCATATATGGGTGTGGTCTTCCCGAAGGCACTTCATCGCTGCATACGGAGGCATCAATTAATCCATCACGCTCCCAGCCAATTCTATCAATAATAGTCTGCGTAATATCTCTGCTAAAGCCTGTGTCTAAAGCCACTTTAATGCCATTTTTTTTCAATGTCCTGAATACCTGCGAAGCGCCTTCAATTTCTCTGATGTCGGGGTCGTTTTTATAAAAGTCAATCATGTTTTTCAGAAACACGTTATGGATGTCATCTATCATTTGCTCGGTAATGTTTTCCGAAGTCATTCTTTTTTCCAGCATCATGCGAATGGCTTGCGGCTTTTTTAAACCCATCACATCGTTTACTTCACGCTGTGTTACTTCATAGCCTGAAGATTGCATGGCATTTCTGAAAGCGATGTTTACAAAATCGTTATCATATAACGTTGTGCCCGCAATATCGAAAACCACTAATTGAATACTCATAATTAAAAATTTATGTAGCAAAAGTAAATGATATGGTTATTAGCAATTGCTTAATCATATTAAATGAATGTGAAAAAGCGCTTTTTGACAACACTTAAAAATCCGGTTACTCAAAAACTCAATTCAAAGAATTGATACAACGCAAATACAACTTAATTATACTAAAACTTGAGGTCTAAATTTTCAGTGTTATGCAAATAATTAATCCGGTTACAGAAGCCGTAATTACAAGTTTACAGGAAGACGCTAAAGAGCAAATTGTACTTTAAAATAAGGCTATCCGGTTTAGCACTGTTGATAAGGCATTGGCAATGCGGCTATAGCCGGACTTATCTTTGTTTTGATGAAAAAGTGGTGGGTAATTTTTTGTTGTTGCGTAGCTTATGCCTCATCTGCACAAAATGTGTGGACACAACATTTTCAAAAAAACTATCAGCAGGTTTTCGATAAAAAATATTTTATCGATTCTGTTTTCAGGCAAATGAGCGCTGAAGAGCAATTGGGGCAACTGTTTATGATTGCCGCTTATTCAAATAAAGATTCCGCCCATTTTCAGCAGCTCGATTCATTGGTAAAAAAATATCATGTAGGCGGTTTGATATTTTTTAAAGGAACGCCTCATGCGCAGGCAAGCATGACCAATTATTTTCAAAGTGTTGCCAAAACCCCTTTATTTATTGCCATTGATGGCGAGTGGGGTTTAAGCATGAGGCTCGACAGTACTATTCGGTTTCCGAAGCAACTTACGCTGGGCGCTCTTCAAGACAATACTCTAGTGTATGACATGGGCAGGTATATTGCCAAAGAATGCAGGCGCATGGGCATACACATCAATTTTGCCCCGGTGATAGATGTCAATAACAATCCTAAAAACCCGGTGATTAACGACAGGTCTTTTGGAGAAGATAAATATAATGTCGCGCTGAAAGGCTTAGCTTATGCTAAAGGTATGCAAGACCATGGAGTAATGGCTTGTGCCAAACATTTTCCCGGGCATGGCGATACCGATGCCGATTCGCATTATTCGCTGCCTGTCATTAATAAGTCGCTGAATGAATTAGATGCCTTGGAATTGTATCCTTTCAAAGTGCTTTTTAATGAAGGTGTGCAAAGTGTAATGGCGGCACATTTATTTATTCCGGCTATAGACAATACTAAAGATTTAGCCACTTCGCTTTCGCCCAAAAGCACCACGCAATTATTAAAAGAAACGATGGGCTTCAAAGGGTTGGTTTTTTCTGACGCATTAAACATGAAAGGCGTGAGTAAGTTTTATCAGCCGGGCGAGGTTGAGCTGAAAGCTTTTCAGGCGGGTAATGATGTATTACTGTTTGCCGAAGATGTACCCAAAGCAGTTTCGCTTTTCAAAAAAGCTTTAGCCAAAAAACAAATTACACAACAGCAGATAGATGATGCGGTAAAGAAAATTCTTGCAGCTAAATATGATTACAATCTCTTTCACGAAAAGCAACAAATAGACCTTCAAAATTTATATAATGACCTGAACAATACAGCAGCACAATTGCTGAATAGAAAGTTGTTTGAAGAAGCGCTTACTTACGTCAGCGATGCCCATGAAAAATTGCCGGTCGAAAATATTAGCGATAAGAAATTTGCTTCCGTCAATATTGGCGATGTAAACGATACGGTGTTTGCCGCCACACTGAAATTATATACCCAGGTAGATTCATTCAGCATAGATAAAAATGCTAAACAGGAAAAATTCCAATTACTGCAAAATCAATTGCAACCTTATTCTGAAATTGTTATAGGCTTATTCGACATGGTGCGCCATGCCAACAAAAACTATGGATTAACTGATAATGCTATTCAGTTTATTAACGCACTTGCAAAAGAAAAAAATGTGGTGTTGGTTGTTTTTGGCAACCCCTATAGTTTGAAACATTTTGAAAATGTTCAGC